>NZ_JARHXC010000200.1:0-86622 GCF_029222405.1 Microbacterium sp. Kw_RZR3
GCAGGCGCTCCGCGGCGACGCCCTCGGCGGCCGCAAGCGGCGTGACCCCGCGCGACTCGGCTTCATCGAAGATCCGGCGAAGCGTGTCGCCGATACCCGCCACGCGCGCCATGATCTCGTCGCGGGTTCCGCGCTGCTTGGCCTCGAGGTCGAGGTAGATGACCCCGCCGGCGTTCACGACGAAGTCGGGCGCGTACAGGATGCCGCGCTGCGCCAGCCGGTCGGCCCCGGATCGGTCCGCGAGCGGGTTGTTGGCGGGTCCGCAGACCGCGCGGGCGTCCAGCGCATCGATGACCTCGTCGGTCAGCACGCCGCCGATCCCGGCGGGGACGAAGACGTCCGCGGCGACCAGGTGCGCCTCGTGCGGCTCGACCCACGCTGCCCCGAGCTCAGCGGCGAGCGCGCGCTTGGCGGGATTCACGTCGGTGACCGTGAGCACGGCGCCCTCGGAGGCAAGTCGGGCGGCGAGTCGGCTGCCGACCTGGCCGAGTCCGGCCACAGTGATGCGGCGCCCGGCGACGTCGCGGACGCCCACACTCCGCTCGAGGGTGGCGATGAGCGAGGCGTACACGCCGAGGCTCGTCGGCCCGGCGGGCTCACCGGAACCGCCGCCCGCCTCGGGCAGGCCCACGACGTGGGAGGTCCGCTCGCTCACCACGAGCATGTCGTCGGTGGTCGAGCCGACGTCTTCGGCGGTGCGGTACAGGCCGCCGAGGCTTTCGACGGCGTCACCGAGATCGAGGAACGCGGCGCGGCGTCGGTCGGGGTCGAGCACCGTGCCCGGCGGCAGACCGATCACCGACTTCCCGCCCCCGGCATCGAGGCCCGCGGAGGCGTTCTTGAGCGTCATCGCCGCCGAGAGGCGGAGAGCGTCGCCGAGAGCGTCGCTCCAGGTGGGATAGGTCCACAGGCGGGCACCGCCGAGAGCGGAGCCCAGCACCGATGAGTGCAGGGCGACGGCGATGAAGAGGCCGCTGCGGCTTCCCGTCACCACCTCCACGCGTTCGTGGGAGAAATCGGGCAGGGGCAGGGCGTGGGTCATCGCGATCCTTGTCGTCGGCCACCTTGTGGGTGGCGCTTTCCGGGTGCCGCGGCTTTGCGGCATCCGTCCTCCATTCTGACTCGCTCGTGCTCCGGGCGCGAGGGCGGCGCGCCTGTCGGTGTGCCGTCAGGCGGAGATGACGGGCGACACGCCGTTTCGGAGGCGCCGCGGCGGGCGTGTCGGGGGAGAACTCCGCCGGACGGGTCGCGGCGCGCGCGCTCCGGGCGCGAGGGCGGCGCGCCTGTCGGTGTGCCGTCAGGCGGAGATGGCGGGCGACACGCCGTTTCGGAGGCGCCGCGGCGGGCGTGTCGGGGGAGAACTCCGCCGGACGGACCGCGGCGCGCGTGGCTCTAGGCTGTCGGGCATGACCGACGCCCTCCCCACTCGCAGCCGTCTCGTCGCCGCTTCGCTGGAGTCCGCGGGCATCGCGGGCAAGATCATCGTCCTTCCGGATGCCGCATCCACGGCGGCCCTGGCCGCTGCGGCCCTCGACGTCGAAGCGGGCGCGATCGCGAACAGCCTCGTGTTCTGGAGCGACGACGAGCCCCTCCTCGTGATGACCAGCGGAGCGCACCGGGTCGATACGAAAGGCCTCGCCGAGCGTCTGGGGCGCGGGGCGATCCGCCGAGCGACGCCCGATCAGGTTCTCGCGGCGACGGGTCAGCCGATCGGCGGTGTCGCCCCGACGGGGCACCCCGCTCCGCTCACCACGATCGTCGACGAGGCGCTGGCCGCCTTCCCCGAGATCTGGGCGGCCGGCGGCACTCCGCACACGGTGTTCCCGCTGACGTTCGACGAGCTCGTGCGATTGACGGGCGGAACGGTCGCGAAGGTCGACTGAGCCCGGCCCCGGGTTTGGGGCGCGTTTTTCCGTTTGGGGCGTGGAATGTCGCGCCCCAAACGGAATCGCGCGCCCCGAACCGAGCCGTGCCCCGGACCAGAGGGGCGGAGGCGGCGCGGGGTCAGGCGTGGGGCGTGAGCGCGGTCAGGCAGACCACCGCGGCGGCGGCCGACCAGGCCTGGGGGCGACAGGCTGCGGGGTAAGGGGTCGGCACCGACGAGTGGCTCCGCGGGTCGCCCGCGTGCAGCTCGGGAACGCGGTAGGCGAAGCCCTCCGCGGCGTTGAGCAGCCCCTCGACCGCCGTTCGGACGTCGTCGCGGAGTCCCGCCCGGAGCATCCCATGGGCGGCGATCGCGGTGTCGTGCACCCACACACTGCCGCCGTGGTACGACAGCGGCCAGTAGCCGGCGGCATCCGTCGACATGGTCCGGATGCCGTACCCCGTCGACATGCTCTCGCCCAGCAGCAGCGCAGCGACGTGCTCCTCCTCTTGGGGCTCGAGGATGCCGGTGCCGATCAGGTGGCCGATGTTGCTGGTGAGCGTGTCCACCGGACGCTTCGCGCGGTCGAGGGCGACAGCCGGGTACCGCCCCTCGGGCGTCTCGACCCAGTACGCCTCGGCGAAGCGCGCCTTGAGGTCAGCGGCCCAGGATCGCCAGAACGCCGCGTCGGCGGCATCCGGTCCTTCCCCGAACTCCTCGAGGAGCGCAGCGCCGGCGAGAGCGGCCTCGTACGCGTAGGCCTGCACCTCGCACAGGGCGATGGGTCCCTCGGCGAGGCGACCGTCGCGCCACTGGATCGAGTCGCCGGAGTCTTTCCACCCTTGGTTCGACAGGCCGGTGCCGAGGCGATCGATGTAGTCGAGGAATCCGTCGCCGTCGCTGTCGCCGTGGTCGCGGATCCAGCCGAGTGCGGCGCGCAGTGCCGGCAGCAGTTCGCGCACGTCGGCCTCGGGCATGCCCGCACGCCACGCGTCGCCCAGCAAACAGATCCACAGCGGTGTCGAGTCGACGCTCCCGTAGTACTTCGGGGGCAGCACGATGCCCTCGCCCGGCATCTCGAGCGCGGACGCCCGCAGCTCGTGCAGGATCTTGCCCGGCTCCTGCGCCGTCTGCGCGTCGTCGTCGGTGCCCTGCAGGCGCGCGAGCACGCGGAGAGTGGATGCCGCGATCTCGCGGTCGAGCGGGAGGGCGAGGCGCGCGGCCCAGATCGAATCGCGGCCGAACAGGGTGAAGAACCACGGGGCGCCGGCGGCGAAGAACTCGTCGTCGGGGTGCTCGGGCAGCACGAGGCGGAGAGCGTCGAGATCGTCGAGGGCGGTGCGCACCCAGCGGCCGAGGCGAGGATCGGGCGAGCTCGCCGCGACCGCCGCCGCGTCCCACCGGGCGCGCGCGGTCGCCGCACCCACGACGAGGGTGTCGTCGCGGAGGGTGATCGTCCACGCCACCTCGGCGGTGCCGAACGCGGGAAGGTCCACGTCCCAGCGCGCTTCGACCCCCTCGGGACCGGATGCCACGCGGCCCCCCGGAGCGACGAGCTCGAGGCCCTGCGCGCCGGCGTCGATCGTGGCGCGGTCTCCGTCGATGTCGACGACCGCGGTGCGGGCGTGCGCGTGCCCGGACTTGACCTCGTGCAGCTGGGCGAACTCGGGCGAGAGCGCGAGGTGCAGTGCCGTCGAGATCGGCCGGTCGACGCGCGAATGCAGGGTCCAGGTCTCGCTCAGCCGTCCGTCGGCGACGCGGCGGTCGCGGAGCAGACGCACCTTGGGGTCGGGGGTCGTGTCGTCGAGCCCGCGGAGCAGACCGCCGAGGACGAGACGCGAGGCGCCGTCGGGGGCGGCCGAGATCCATTCGACGGGGGAGTCGTCGCACGTCAGCGAGAGCGAGCGGACGTGCCGCACGTCGCCGTGGTAGACCCCGTGCACGGGGGCGGCACCCATGTCACCCGTGGTGTCGGACCACACCTGGGTGGGGGCTCGCAGCACGATCACCGCGTCGTCGAGCAGCGGTTGCAGGGGAGTGGTCTCGGTGGTCGTCCCGGCCGGTGAGGTGGTGGGGGCGGCGGTCATTCTTTGACGGCTCCTTCGCTGGCGTTCATGATGCGGCGCTGGAAGATGAAGAACACCACGGCGACGGGGATCGTCATGATGGCAGCGGCCGCGAGCTTGAGGGGGAATTGGCTGCCCTGACTGAGCTGGCCGCTCGCGAGCGAGGCGACGCCCTTGGTCAGGGTCGTGAGTTCGGGGGACTGGGTGGAGATGACGAAGTGGCTGAGCTCGTTCCAGGAGCCCTGGAACGACAGGATCACGATGGTGATGAGGGCGGGTCGCGCCATCGGCAGGACGACCGACCAGAAGATGCGGAACGTGCCGGCCCCGTCGATGCGCGCCTGCTCCTCGACGGACGGCGGGATCGACTCGAAGAAGTTCTTCATGATGAAGACACCGGCGGCATCCACGAGGAGCGGGAGGATCATGCCGGCGTACGAGTCGTAGATGCCGAGCTGGTTGATGACGAGGAACTTCGGGATCAGCAGCACGACGGTCGGGACCGCCATGACGGCGACGAGCCCCGCGAACACGAGACCGCGTCCGCGGAACTGCAGACGGGCGAGCGCGTAGCCGGCGAGGGAGTTGAAGAACACCCGACCCGCGGTGACGAACACGGTCACCACGACGGAGTTGCCGAACCACACGGGGAAGTCGGAGTTCAGGAACAGCCGTTCGTAGGCCGCCCACGTGAAGGGCTGCGGCGTCAGCGAGATCGGATCGGCCGCGGCCGCGGCATCCGTCTTGAACGACGTCGCGACCTGGACGAGGAACGGATAGATGTAGATGAGGGCGAGGACGATGAGCAACGCGTAGAGGCCGACCTGCCAGCCCAGGGCCCTGCGCGACAGGCGGTGCTTCGCGGGGCGCGGCGGGCCGTCGAGGCGCTGCTCGGCGAGCACCGTCGTCTGCGGGGTTGCGGTGGCGGTCATCGCCGGGCTCCCTTCGCCGTTGCGGGGGCTTTCCGGGCGGCCGCCCGCACCTCGTACCGCCGGATACGCCGGCGAGACACCGGGCGGTCGCGCAGCACGAACCGCTGGAGGATCGTCAGCGCGACGATGATGACGAAGAGCACGAAGGCTATTGCGGCGCCCTGGCCCCATTGCTGCGACAGGAACGCCGAGGAGTAGCTGAGGTAGGCGGGCGTCAGCGTCGTCTTGCCGGGGCCGCCCTGCGTGCCGGTGTAGATCTGGTCGAACACCTGCCAGGTGCCGATGAGGCCCAGGGTCAGCACGGTGAACAGCACGGGCTTGAGCTGGGGGAGGGTGACCCGCCAGAAGCGCTGCCACCCGTTCGCGCCGTCCATCATCGCTGCCTCCTGCACGTCGCCGCCGATGTTCTGCAGGCCCGCGATGAACAACAGCATGAAGGTTCCTGAGGTCGTGAACACGGCCATGAGGATGAACGCCGACATCGCGACCGAGGGGCCGGCGAGCCAGTCCCACCACGAGACGCCGAGCAGCGTGTTGTCGGTGAGGAACGTCGGGCCGCTCGTGACACCCACGGCACCGAGGAGGTTGTGCACGACTCCCGAGGGGTCGCTGAACCAGTTCGGTCCGTTGACACCGAGCCACGACAGGACCTCGTTGATGGCTCCGGACGACGAGAAGAGGAACAGCCAGAGCACGGTGATCGCGACGGAGCTCGTCACCGAGGGGAAGTAGAAAGCGGTGCGGAAGAAGCCGCGACCGCGCAGGATCGCGCGGTTGACCAGCACGGCGAGGAAGAGCGAGAGCGCCGTCTGCAGCGGAACGACCAGGAGGACGTACCAGGCGTTGTTGCGCAGTGCCGTTCCGAAGTCGCGTTCGGCCAGGCCGCCCCCGGTGGTGACGGCGGCGTAGTTGTCGAGACCGACGAAGCCCACGTTCGACGAGAAGGGGCTGCCGCGCCCGGTCCAGTCCGAGAAGCTCACCCACAGGGCCATGACGACCGGCACCAGCAGGAAGACTCCGAGGATGATCAGCACAGGGGCGGTGAAGAGCCAGCCGGCGGCGGCCTCGCCGCGCCGGATCCCCGGGGAGGGAGATCCGGCGCGACGCGGCGCTGAGGTGAGAGCACTCATGGCTACTTGGTGATGGCCTCGAGGTTGGACTGCGCCGTCTTCAGCAGCGCCTGCGGGTCGCCGGTCTTCAGCGACTCCAGCTGAGCGTTGAAGTCGGTGATGACGTCGGCGGCTCCGGCCATGTTCGGCGGGAACTGCGCGTACGCAGCTCCCGCGAGGAAGGCGGTCTGGTCGGGGTTCGCCTCTGACCACGCGTCGGCCGCCGACTGGATCGACGGCATCGGGCCGAACGCCTCCGAGAAGGCCAGCTGCTGATCGGTGCTCGTGAGGTACTGGACGAGGTCGCGCGCCTGCTGCTGGTTGCCGCTGTCGGCGGCGAGCCCCCAGCAGTTGGTGAACTGCAGCGTGCCCTTGCCGCCGGGGCCGGCGGGGAGCTCGGCGACGGAGTAGGTCACGTCGGGGTAGTCGGCCTTCATGGCACCGGTGATCCAGTTGCCCTCGATGACCATCGCCGCCTTCTGCGTACCGAGGGCTTCGCCGCCCCACCCGGCTCCCACGTCGGAGGCGAAGGCGAAGCTGCCGTCGTTCAGGTGGGTCTTCACGTAGGTCAGCGCCTCGACGTTCGCGGAGCTGTCGGCCGTCGCCTTGCCGTCGGTGACGAGGCCGCCTCCGGCTTGCGCCATGAAGGCGCCGACGCGCTGATACTCGGCCCCGAACGCGAGGCCGACGCGCCCGTCCGCGGTGAGCTTCTGGGCGACGGATGCCAGCTGGTCCCAGGTCGTGGGGATGTCGGCATCCGTGAGCCCGGCGGCCGACCACAGGTCGGTGTTGATGATGAGCGCCAGGGTCGAGAAGTCCTTAGGGGCGCAGTAGAACTTCCCGTCGATGGTGAAGTTGTCGACGAGCGAGGGGTAGAAGTCGCTCTTGTTCTCGAGGTCGTCGCCGTACGCCGCGATCGATCCGTTCGCGGCGTAGCCGGCGAGAGCCTCGGGCGCGAGGTAGAAGAGGTCCGGCGGGGAGCCGGCCGCGAAGCCCTGCGAGAGCTGCTGGGGGAGGTCGTTGGCGGTCTGGACCTCGGCCTGGACGCCGGACTTCTCGCTCCACGCCGCGACGGCGTCGGTGACGGCCTTGGTCTCGGCATCGCCGGAGGAGCCGATGAGGATGCTGAGCTTTCCGCTTCCGGAGGCCTGCCCTTCACCGGGGGTGTCGTTGAAGCCCGAGCCGCAGGCGGTGAGCGTGAGCGCTCCGGTGGCGAGCAGGGCGCCCGCGGTGAGCCAGAGGCGGGCTGGATGCCGTGTCATGTGTCTCTCTCCTTCGATGAGGCATGCGACCCCTCCGCATGTGGTCGGAGGGTCAAAGTTTGAACGTTCAAACTTTGATGCGACCACCGTACGAAAGGCCGGTCGCGCCTGTCAAGTGGTTGTCGTGCGCCTTAGGCTGACGGTCTGGTGGCGCGCGCCGCCGGCGTCGACGAGCGAGGGGGGGACTGCGTGGCGAAAGCGCCCACCGTCGACGATGTCGCCCGTGTCGCCGGCGTCTCGCGGCAGACGGTGTCGAACGTCGTGAACACGCCCGACATCGTGAAGGAAGCGACGCGCCTGCGCGTGGAGGCGGCCATCGCCGAGCTGGGATACCGACCCCACGCCGCCGCGCGGCGCCTGCGGACCCGCCGTAGCTCGACCATCGGCATCCATCTCGATCCCTATGCGGGCGGGATCTCGGGTGTCGTCCTCGACCGATTCGTGCACGCCCTCACGGAGCGCGCCGGCGACCGCGACATGCGCGTGCTCCTGTACGCGGCGCGCACGCCCGAGGAGGAGATCGCGCGGCTCGGCGATCTGCTCGAAGGGGGAGAGGTGGATGCCGTCGTCGTCACCGGTACCTTCCACGGCGACCCCCGAACCGGCTGGCTGACCGCGCGCAACCTTCCGTTCGTCTCGTTCGGGCGCCCGTGGGGCGAGGACGACGTCGAGGCCCCGGCGCACCTGTGGGTCGACGTCGACGGTGCCGCGGGTACCAAAGCCGCGACGGCGCACGCCCTCGCGCGCGGCGGCGGTCGCGTGGCTTTCCTCGGCTGGCCCGCGGGGTCGGGAACGGGGGACGAGCGCGAACGCGGCTGGCGCGAGACGGTGGCCGACGGACCACGGTGGGTCGTCGAAGAGAACGTCGGGGCCGCACGCGATGTCGTGGCCGCGGGCCTCGCCGCCGACCCCGGCGTGACCGGCATCGTCTGCGCGAGCGACTCCCTCGCGATCGGCGCCCACCTCGCGGTCACGCTCGCGGGACGCGACGACGTCACGATCGTCGGCTTCGACAACACCCCCGCGGCCGAGGCGCTCGGACTCTCGAGCGTCGAGCAGTTGCCCGAGCGCGTGGCATCCGGGGCCCTCGATCTGCTCATGGGTGAGAACGGGACGGTGGTCGCCCCGCGCGCCGCCGTCGCGGGCGGTGCCCACGTGCTGGTGGAACCGCGTCTGGTGGTGCGCTGACGGGAGCACGCTCCTTGCCGCGGGTCGGCCGGGTGGTTTGGGGCGGGATCTTCCGTTTGGGGCGCGGAATATCACGCCCCGAGCGGAATTACGCGCCCCAAACCTGCGCTGCGCCAGGCTTCAGGCGTGCCGGCCGATACGGCGGGCGAGCTCGGCGGCGGTTCCGGATGCCGCTGAGGCCAGCGCCTCGGCATCGTGGGCGGGTCCGTCGGCGGGCCACGTGATCGCCACCGCCGCGGCCGGCCACCCGGCGTGGTCGAGCACCGCCGCAGCGACGGACCGGAATCCGGGCGTGATCTCGCCGTTCTCGCTCGCGTAGCCGTCGGCTCGCACGAGCCGGAGCACCTCGCGCAGTTCACGCGGGGTCGCGGGGCCCACCCCGTGACGCTCGGTCAGGGCCGTGGCATCCGGGAACAACGCCCGCACCTGCTCGCGGGGGAGCGCCGCGAGCATCGCGCGGCCCGTCGCGGTGAGGTGCGCGGGCAGTCGTACGCCCACGTCGGTGACGAGCGTGGGGCGGCGCGGAGCGCGTTCCTCGACGATGTAGAGCACGTCGCGTCCCGCGAGGACGGCGAGGTGCGCGGATTCACCGACCCGGTCGGACAGGCCGGCCACCAGAGGCCGGCCGAGACGGGCGAGGGGCTGCTGGCGGGCGTAGCCGCCGCCGAGCTCGAACGCGGCGGTGCCCAAGCCCCAGCGGCGGTCGCCGGGCAGGTGCACGACGTATCCGTGCTGCTCGAGCGTCGCCAGCAGGTGGTAGGTGCTCGAACGCGGGATGCCGAGCGACGTCGCGATCGTCTGCGCGGCGATCGGCCCGGGCTGGCGAGCGAGCAGCGAGAGGATCCGCAGCGTCTGATCGGCGGCGGGGACCTGCGGTCGCGTGATGTCTGGCATGACAGACACAGGATGCCAGAAGCCCGCCGTTCCGTGGCTCCGGACGCGATGGAATCGGCGTATGCACACCACCGTGACCGTCGGTACCGTCCCCCTCGCCCCCGCCGATGTCGTGGCCGTCGCCCGGCACGACGCCCGGGTGACGGTCGATGCGGAGGCGATGCGGCGCGTCGCGCAGACCCGCGCGCTGATCGAGGGGCTCGCCGACGACCCGCAGCCGCACTACGGCATCTCCACGGGATTCGGCGCGCTGGCCACGACCTTCATCGCGGAGGACCGGCGCGCCCAGCTGCAGGCGAGCCTCATCCGCTCGCACGCCGCCGGCACCGGCTCCGAGGTCGAGCGCGAGGTCGTGCGAGCTCTCATGCTGCTGCGGCTGCAGACTCTCGCGACCGGACGCACGGGTGTGCGCCCGGTCGTCGTCGAGACCTATGCCGCGCTGCTGAACGCGGGAATCACCCCGATCGTCCGAGAGTACGGATCGCTCGGGTGCTCCGGCGACCTCGCCCCGCTCTCGCACGTGGCACTCGCCGTGATGGGCGAGGGGAACGTGCGCGACGCGGACGGGCGGTCGATCACCGCGGGCGAAGCGCTCGCCGCCGCGGGGATCGAGCCGGTGCACCTGCGCGAGAAAGAGGGCCTGGCCCTCATCAACGGAACCGACGGAATGCTCGGGATGCTGCTCCTCGCCGCGCACGATTTCGAAACCCTTCTCACCACCGCCGACGTCGCGGCGGCGATCTCCGTCGAGTCGCAGCTGGGGACGGATGCCGTCTTCGCGGCGGATCTCATGGCGCTGCGCCCGCAGCTCGGTCAGGCAGCCTCGGCGGCCAACCTTCGGTCGTTCCTGGCCGGATCCCCGATCGTTGCGAGCCACCGCGGTCCCGAGTGCACGCGCGTGCAGGACGCCTACTCGTTGCGCTGCTCTCCGCAGGTGCACGGCGCGGCACGCGACACGCTCGCTCACGCGACGGCCGTAGCCGACCGCGAGCTCGCGTCGGCGGTCGACAACCCCGTGGTGACGGTGGACGGACGCGTCGAGTCGAACGGCAATTTCCACGGAGCGCCGGTCGCCTACGTGCTGGACTTCCTCGCGATCGCGGTGGCGGACGTGGCATCCATGTCGGAGCGCCGCACCGACCGGGCGCTCGACGTCGCTCGCAGCAACGGGCTGCCGCCGTTCCTCGCCGACGAGGTCGGCGTCGATAGCGGCCTCATGATCGCGCAGTACGCCGCCGCCGGGATCGTGTCGGAGCTCAAGCGCCTCGCCGCGCCCGCGTCCGTGGACTCGATCCCCTCGAGTGCGATGCAGGAGGACCACGTCTCGATGGGGTGGGCCGCGGCGCGAAAGCTTCGCCGTGCGCTCGACGGTCTCTCTCGCGTGCTCGCGATCGAGGTGATGACCGGATGCCGTGCCCTCGACCTGCGCGCCCCGCTGCAGCCCGCGGCCGCCACTGGTGCCGTGCGAGACCTCGTGCGGACCCGCGTCGAGGGGCCGGGCCCCGATCGTTTCGTCTCGCCCGAGATCGAGGCGGTGACCGAGTTGGTCGCCTCCGGAGATGTCGCGCGGGTGGCGGTCGAGGCGGTCTGACCCGGGCGAGCCGGGTGAGCGCCCCCGAACTAGGGCGTCAGCACCTCGAACTCGTCGGGGGCCGTGGCATCCACGTCGTCCCACGTACCGTCGTGCCACGTGAAGATGGCCACGGCGCACGTGACCATCCGGACGTCGCGGTCGGCCAATCGCGAGACGAGCGCGCTCATGCCGGGGTCGTGCGCGACGACCATCACCTCGTTCGCACCGGCCTCGCGTGCGGCCGCGAGGAGCTGCGCGGGGTCGGCGAGGTACAGGTCGTCGCGAAGCGTGACCTCGACCTCGAACTCGGCCGCGAAGGCCTCGGCGGTGGTCGCCGCGCGCAGAGCCGTGCTCGACAGCAGCACCTCGGGGCGAACGCCCCGACGGCTCACCGCGCGCGCGACCTGGGGAGCGTCGCGACGACCGCGCTCGTTGAGCGGACGGTCGTGGTCGGCGAGGCCCTCATCGGCCCAGTCGGACTTCGCGTGCCGCGCCAGTACCAGTTGGATCATCGTTCCTCCGCGTCACGCGGGTGTCGCGGGTTCGAGGCGTCGCCCGCGTTCCACCGAGACAACGATATCGTCGGCCTCCGACATCGGCCGGGGGCTGGCGCGGTCGGGGTATGGCGTGCTGCGGGCCCCTGTCGGCGGCGCGCGGCTCCGAGCGCCGGGATCCGACGCCTCGACGCCAGATCTCAGACGCCGAGATTCAGGCGCCGACGTAGACCCACGCCTCCCGGCCGCTGACCAGGATCGCCGAGGTACGCCGGTAGAGCGAGACCTCGTACTCGTCCGCCGCGTCGAGCTCGTCCGGCGTGAGCTCGAGCACCCGTCCGAAAACGCGATCTCGCGGATCACCCGTGTGGCGCAGGATCGGGTGCGAGTCCAGCCCCGACAGCTGAGCGACCCGTTCGTCGTCGATGTCGACCCATTCGAGGCGGTAGCCCGGCAGGGCGTCTTCGTCGCTCGGCACGCGGCGACCGAACGTGTCGAGCTGAACGTCGGGCAGCAGCAGCGTGCCGTACGAGAAGAGGAACTCCCGACCCGAATCGTCGCTCACGCGCTCAGGCTATCGACCCCCCGCGTTCGGTCGATACGGTCACCCCCAGAAGAGGTGCGCGATCGTGAAGATCGCGAGACCCGCGAGGGCACCGACGATCGTTCCGTTGAGGCGGATGTACTGCAGATCGCGGCCCACCATGAGCTCGATCTTCTCGGTGGTCTCTTCGGCATCCCATCTCTCGACGGTGTCGGTGATGATCGAGGCGATGTCGTGGCGGTACCGCCCCACCACGAAGACCGCTGCGTCGGTGACCCATCCGTCGACGCGCCGCTGCAGGGTCTCGTCGTTCTGAAGGCGGACACCGACCTCGGCGAGAGCCGCGGTCGCGCGCCGTCGCAGCGCGCTGTCGGGATCGGCGAGCGCGGTGAGCAGGCCGGTCTTGGCGGTGTTCCAGGCGTCGGCTGCGAGCTGGCGGACCCGCGGGCTGTCGAAGACGGCGGCCTTGGCCTCTTCGAGGCGCACCATCGTGGCCGGGTCGTGCTGCAGGTTGTCGGCGAGTCGGGCCAGGTATCCGTCGATCGCGCCGCGCGCCTGGTGGCGGGGATCGGCGCGGACGGCGTCGACGAAGCTCACGGCCTCGCGGTAGATCGTGTCGTCGACCAGGCGCAGGGCGAGGCTCGGCACCCACGCGGGCAGACGCTGGGACACGAGCCCCTGGAACACCTCGCGGTTGTTGCCGAGCCAGACGGCGATGTTGTCGAAGGCGAGGTCCACGGCGCCGTGGTGTGCCCCCGAACTCACGACGCGTTCGAGCCACCCGCCGACCGAGGGGCCCCAGTCGGGGGAGAGCAGGTGTTCGCGCGCGAGGTCTTCGATGAGACCCTGCACGTCTTCGTCGCTGAGGGCGCGTAGAACGCTCGTCGCGAGCGTCGCCCCCTCGGCGGCGAGTCGCTCGGCGTGGGCGGGCTCGGCGATCCACGCCCCCGCGCGCGCCGCGAGGGGCGTCGACTCGAGCTTGGTGCGCACCACGTCACCCTCGAGGAAGTTCGTCTCGACGAACTCCCCGAGCTGGCGTCCGATCTCGTCTTTGCGACGGGGGATGATCGCCGTGTGCGGGATGGGGAGGCCGAGCGGATGCCGGAACAGAGCCGTCACCGCGAACCAGTCGGCGAGGGCACCGACCATGCCGCCCTCGGACGCCGCACGGACGTACTGCAGCCACGTCACGTCGCGCTGGAACGCGAACGCGACGGCGAAGATGACCGCCATCCCGATCAGCGCGCCGAGCGCGACGCCCTTCATCCGCCGGAGGGCGCGGCGCCGCTCCTGGTCGGCGGGGCTCAGTAGCGCAGTAGGGGTGCGCGCCATCACGACGACACCGGTCCGAGCCACGCCGTCGCCGCGGCGGAGTGCGCGGATTCGGGGTCGGAGGGGTGGAACATGCCGGCGAGCACATCGCGGTAGAGCCGGCTGAGCTCGCTGTGCGCCGAGTACGACGAACCGCCGCCCACGAGGATCGCGTCGTCGACGACCGCCTTCGCCGTCGTGACGGCGCGATGCTTGATCCCGGCGAGCAGCGAGAACCACCGGCCGCCGTGATCGACGAGGGTGTCGACATCGGTGCTCAGATCGGCGAGTTGCGGGGGCAGGGCGTCATAGGCGATCGCCATGTCGGCGATCCGCCAGCGGATGTCGGGGTCGTTCGCGTACGTCGTTCCGCTCTTCTTCGATCGGCGCGCGTGTGCGGTCTCGACGGCGAGGTCGAGGGCGCGACGGGCGATACCCGTGTAGACCGAGGCCAACAGAATCTCGAACACCGCGAAGATCCCGAACACGAGCGGGTCGGGTTGAGGTCCGGGCGCGAGTCGGCGCACGACGCGCTCCGCGGGGGAGGTCGCGCCGTGGAGTTCGGTGGTGCGGCTCTGCGTGCCCCGCATGCCCAGAGTGTCCCAGTCGTCGCGCGTCACGACCGCGTCGGTCCGGTCGAGGAAGGCGAACACCATCCGCGGCGCATCGGGCGAGGTGGTGTCGAGCCCGTGCACACCGAGGTGGTCCCAGACCGGGGCCAGCGAGGTGAAGATCTTCGTGCCGGTGAACGAATAGCTGCCGTCGGCCCCGGGGCGCGCCTCGGTGTCGCTGCCGAAGAGCACGAGGTCGTTGCCCGCCTCGCTGATGCCGAAGGCGAAGACCTCGCCCGCAGCCGCTCCGCGCTGAACGAACGCGAGGTCGTCGATCCCGCGGTCCCGCAGGACCTTCGCCACGCCCGTCCAGACCAGGTGCATGTTGATCGCGAGGGCCGTCGCCGGCGCGGCGCCGGCGAGACGCTGCTGGAGCACCGACGCCTCCGCAAGGCTGAGGCCTGCGCCCCCGCGATCGGTGGGGACCAGGATGCCGAGGTAGCCCGCCGCCCGCAGCTCGTCGAGGTCGTCCTGGGGGAACGTGTTGTCGCGGTCGTGCGTCACGGCCCGCTCGCGGATGCGCGCGAGCAGATCGTCGGGCAGGAACCGAGCGGGATCGAACGGGGTGGTCATGGCATCCATTCTGTCGTCGTCGGTGGGCCGCGGGGCGTCCCGGCCCGAGAGTCCTCACCGCCCCGCAGAATGGATGCCATGATCTCGACCGAGATGGCCCTCGCCCTGCGCGAAGCGGGGCTGGTGTGGCATCCGCGATCCGGCGACAGGTTCCAGCTCGACGAGCCGGAGTTCGAGGCGGACGTCTTCACCGTGAGCGAGATGACGGTCGAGCCGCGGGACTATCCGACGGGGCGCATCCTCGCGTTCAACGGCACGACCGAGTGGGCGCTGGACTCCGTGGCCACCGAGGACGCGCTGTGGTTGCCGTCGGAGTCGCAGCTGCGCGAGATGCTCCGCAGCGCCTTCCGCTCGCTGCGTCGCCTGTCGGACACGTACGAGGTCGAGATCTCGGTCGGCGGCGCGAGCGTCGTGTTCGACCACCCCGAACCCGCGGACGCGTACGCGCTCGCCGTGCTGGAGCTGTTGCGTCGGATCCAGTGAGGGTCGGTGCCGGACGCCGGGCCTCAGCTCAGGTGATCGTCTCGACCGGTTCGGTGTCGGGGATCGGCGTCGAGTCGCGGTGACGAAGGTCGGGGAAGCCCTTGACGAAGACCGCGGCCACGGCGAAGCCGGCGAGGGCGAACGCCGCCGCGGCGATGTACGCGCCCTGCGGGCCGATGCCGTCGACGAGGAACCCCGCGACGGCGGATCCCGCGGCGGCGCCGATGAGCTGACCGGTGCTGATCCACCCGTAGGCCTCGGCGGTCTCGCTGAACCGGACGCTCGCCGAGGTCATCGCGAACATCACGGCGAGAGCGGGGGCGATGCCGGCGCCCGCGACGAGGAGCGTGGCGCCGAGCCACCAGGCGTTCAGCGACACGATCGTGAGGGAGAGTCCGAGAGCGACGATCGCCAGGCGGCGCGCCATGGCCCACGGTCCGATCGGGATGTGACCGAACGACAGGCCGCCCGCGAGGCTGCCCACGGCGAACACGGCGAGGACGAGACCCGCTTCGAGGCCGCCGTGGTCGAAGGTCGCCACGACTCCGGCCTCGACCGCGGCACACGCTCCGATGAGCAGGAAACCGGTGGCCGTGGCGAGGAGGACGGGAGGCTTGCCGAGCACGCGGCCGAGGGCGCGACGGCTGCGCGGGATGCGCACCCGTCCGACCTCGGGGCTCAGGATGAACCAGGCGCCGCCGCCGAGAAGGATGACGACGACGAGCAGCAGGCCCGGGACCGTGCCGGCCTGGGTGGCGACGAGGGTGATCAGCACCGGTGCGAGCACCCAGATGATCTCTTGCAGCGACGCGTCGAGCGAGAACAGCGGGGTGAGCTGCTTCGAGTTGACCATCTTGGGGTAGATGGTGCGCACGGCCGACTGGATGGGCGGCGTCGACAGGCCCGCGATCAGCCCCAGGACCATGTAGAGGGGGAGGGGCATCTCGATGAGCGCGAGGGTCGCGATCGCGGCGGCGCACACGAGGAGCGTGACGGTCAGCACGCGACGCATTCCCCAGATGCCCATCCAGCGGCTCGTGATCGGGCCCGAGATCGCCTGACCGACGCTCGTGGCCGCGAGCACGAGACCCGCCGCTCCGTAGGAGCCGGTGACGTGCTCGATGTGCAGGAGCACGGCGAGGCTGGTCATGCCGTTGGGGAATCGCGCGGTCAGCTGGGCGGCGATGATACGCCCGACGCCCGGGGTTCGGAGGAGTTCGCGGTAGCCGGCCACGGGACAACGCTATCTCGCCCCTCCGACATCGATGCAGCGGTCGGTGAGGCGCCGTCGCGCGACACGCCGCGACACGCCGGAGGTCGAAATCCACCGCCTGTGCAATGTCGGAACCCCCCTCTAGCGTGCGAGCTGTGGATGGATGCCGGAAGCCCCGGCGAGATCCGCGGAACGGCGGGCATCGCATGGCGTCAAAGAGGTGCGCGACCTGTGGATGAAATCGTGGAGAACCTGTGTTGTACATGGGGAGAGCGGTGGAAAATCACACTCGTGTAACTACTACCCCTTGTGGTTCCACCTGATGTCCGTCCCCATATGTAGTATTGAGGTCCCGGCGGGCCCCGCTCGCTCGGAAGATGAGTTTCCCCGGGAGAAAGAGAACAGAATGGCGATCACGGTCTACACCAAGCCGTCGTGCGTTCAGTGCACGGCCACCTACCGCGCGCTCGACTCGAAGGGCATCGAGTACGACGTGCTCGACCTGTCGGAGGACCCCGCAGCCCTCGAGCAGGTCAAGTCGCTGGGCTACCTGCAGGCCCCCGTCGTCATCACCGACGAGGACCACTGGTCGGGCTTCCGTCCCGACAAGATCGACGAGCTCGCGTCGCGCCTGGCGTGACACCGCGACAGGCTCACCGACCCCCGTCATGAGCGCTGTCCTGTCGGCGACCACGGCTCCGCTGCTCGTCTACTTCTCGAGCGTGTCGGGAAACACCGCACGTTTCATCGAGAAGCTGGGCATGCGGGCCCTGCGCATCCCCCTTCGGCCGACCGATTCGCCCCTCGTCATCGACGAACCCTTCGTGCTGGTCACCCCCACTTACGGTGGGGGTGCCGGCCGAGGCGTCGAGAAGGGCGCGGTCCCCAAGCAGGTCATCCGCTTCCTCAATGAGGAGCGGAACCGACGACACATCCGTGGAGTCATCTCCGCGGGTAACACGAATTTCGGTGAGGCGTTCTGCCTCGCCGGCGACATCATCAGCCGTAAGTGCGACGTGCCGCACCTGTATCGGCTGGAAGTATTCGGCACGCCCGACGACGTCGAGCGCGTCACCGAAGGATTGGAACGATGGTGGAAGTTGAGCTGACCGACGTGGACTTCAAGACCGAAGCGCGCTTCGAGGGCCTGGATTACCACGCCCTGAACGCGATGCTGAACCTATACGACGCCGACGGCAAGATCCAGTTCGACGCCGACAAGCGCGCTGCGCGGGAGTACTTCCTGCAGCACGTCAACCAGAACACCGTGTTCTTCCACTCCCTCAAAGAGCGTCTCGACTACCTGGTCGAGAAGGAGTACTACGAGCCCAAGGTCCTCGAGAAGTACTCGCTGGAGTTCATCCAGGAGCTCAACGATCGCGCCTACGGCAAGAAGTTCCGCTTCGAGACGTTCCTGGGCGCGTTCAAGTACTACACGAGCTACACGCTCAAGACCTTCGACGGCAAGCGTTACCTTGAGCGCTTCGAAGACCGCGTCGTCATGACGGCCCTCGCGCTCGCCGACGGCGACCAGCGCCTCGCTGTGCAGCTCGTCGACGAGATCATCTCGGGCCGCTTCCAGCCGGCCACTCCGACCTTCCTCAACGCCGGTAAGGCCCAGCGCGGCGAGCTCGTCTCGTGCTTCCTGCTCCGCATCGAAGACAACATGGAGTCGATCGCCCGCGGCATCAACTCGGCGCTGCAGCTGTCGAAGCGCGGCGGCGGTGTCGCCCTGCTCCTGTCGAACATCCGCGAGTCGGGTGCCCCGATCAAGCAGATCGAGAACCAGTCGTCGGGCATCATCCCCGTGATGAAGCTCCTCGAAGACAGCTTCAGCTACGCCAACCAGCTCGGCGCGCGCCAGGGCGCCGGCGCGGTGTACCTCAACGCGCACCACCCCGACATCCTGCGCTTCCTCGACACCAAGCGCGAGAACGCCGACGAGAAGATCCGCATCAAGACGCTGTCGCTGGGTGTCGTCATCCCCGACATCACGTTCGAGCTCGCCAAGAACGGCGAGGACATGTACCTCTTCTCGCCTTACGACGTCGAGCGCGTCTACGGCAAGCCGTTCGGTGACATCTCGGTGACCGAGAAGTACCGCGAGATGGTCGACGACCCGCGCATCAAGAAGACCAAGATCAACGCGCGCGAGTTCTTCCAGACCCTCGCCGAGATCCAGTTCGAGTCGGGCTACCCGTACATCATGTTCGAGGACACGGTGAACAAGGCCAACCCGATCGCCGGTCGCATCAACATGTCGAACCTGTGCTCCGAGATCCTCCAGGTCAACACGCCGACCACGTACAACGAGGACCTCTCGTACGACACCATCGGCAAGGACATCTCCTGCAACCTCGGCTCGATGAACATCGCCCTCGCGATGGACGGCGGCGACCTCGGCCTCACGGTCGAGACCGCGATCCGTGCCCTCACCGCAGTGAGCGTGCAGAGCCACATCGCCTCGGTGCGTTCGATCGAAGACGGAAACGACCGCTCGCACGCCATCGGCCTCGGCCAGATGAACCTGCACGGCTACCTCGCTCGCGAGCACGTCTACTACGGCTCCGAAGAGGGCATCGACTTCACGAACATCTACTTCTACACGGTGCTGTTCCACGCGCTGCGGGCCTCGAACCGGCTGGCGATCGAGCGTGGCACGGCTTTCGACGGCTTCGAGAACTCCACCTACGCGTCGGGGGAGTTCTTCGACAAATACACCGAACAGGTGTGGGCCCCGCAGACCGAGAAGACGAAGCAGCTGTTCGCCGGCATCCAGATCCCCACCCAGGACGACTGGCGCGAGCTGAAGGCTTCGGTGCAGGCGCACGGCATCTACAACCAGAACCTGCAGGCCGTGCCGCCGACCGGTTCGATCTCGTACATCAACAACTCGACGAGCTCGATCCACCCGATCGCGTCGAAGATCGAGATCCGCAAGGAAGGCAAGCTCGGTCGCGTCTACTACCCGGCGCCGTTCATGACGAACGACAACCTGGACTACTACCAGGACGCGTACGAGATCGGCTACGAGAAGGTCATCGACACGTACGCCGCCGCCACGCAGCACGTCGATCAGGGCCTGTCGCTGACGCTGTTCTTCAAGGACACCGTCACCACGCGCGACATCAACAAGGCGCAGATCTACGCGTGGAAGAAGGGCATCAAGACCATCTACTACATCCGCCTGCGTCAGCTGGCGCTCGAGGGCACCGACATGACCGAGTGCGTCTCGTGCATGCTCTGATCCGCTGATCCCGACGATTCCGACAAAGGACACTCATGGCTGAGAAGCTGCAGCTGCTGAACCACGTGCAGGCCATCAACTGGAACCGCATTCAGGACGACAAGGACCTCGAGGTCTGGAACCGTCTGGTGAACAACTTCTGGCTCCCCGAGAAGGTGCCGCTGTCCAACGACATCCAGTCGTGGAACACGCTCACCCCCGAGGAGCAGACCCTCACCATGCGCGTGTTCACGGGGCTCACGCTCCTCGACACGATCCAGGGCACGGTCGGCGCCGTTTCGCTCATCCCCGATGCGATCACGCCGCACGAGGAGGCCGTCTACACGAACATCGCGTTCATGGAGTCGGTGCACGCGAAGAGCTACTCGTCGATCTTCTCGACGCTGTGCTCGACGAAGGAGATCGACGAGGCGTTCCGCTGGTCGACCGAGAACGAGTTCCTTCAGAAGAAGGCGCGCATCGTCATGGACTACTACCGTGGCGACGACCCGCTCAAGCGCAAGGTCGCCTCGACCCTGCTCGAGTCGTTCCTCTTCTACTCGGGCTTCTACCTGCCCATGCACTGGTCGAGCCGCGCCAAGCTCACCAACACGGCCGACCTGATCCGCCTCATCATCCGCGACGAGGCCGTCCACGGGTACTACATCGGCTACAAGTTCCAGCGCGGTCTCGAGACGGTCGACCAGGCCCGTCGCGACGACATCAAGGACTACACGTTCTCGCTGCTCTACGAGCTGTACGACAACGAGGTGGGCTACACCCAGAGCCTGTACGACGCCGTGGGCCTCAGCGAAGACGTGAAGAAGTTCCTCCACTACAACGCCAACAAGGCGCTGATGAACCTCGGCTACGAGGCGATGTTCCCGTCGTCCGTGACGAATGTGAACCCCGCGATCCTGTCGGCCCTGTCGCCCAACGCCGACGAGAACCACGACTTCTTCAGTGGGTCGGGCTCCTCGTACGTCATCGGCAAGGCCGAGGCGACGGAGGATGACGACTGGGACTTCTGACGACCTGAGTTGGCGAATGGCAGGCCTCGAGGTGTTGCGAGCGCCGCCGAAGCCTTGCCATCGGGTATGTAAGCGGCCCGGTCCACCCGATTCACCGAAGGCTGTCCGAGATTGATGGAGGCGTTCTGATGTTTCTTCGCGACTACTTGTATGTCGATCTGGACAAAGTTTCGGGTTTAGCAAGTCAGCTTTATGACGGGGTGCCCGAGAAGGCCACAAACCTGGCCGCGCGTCAGAAAAGGATCGAAGCAGATCTCAAGCTTGTTCGAGGAGGTGCCGGGGCAACCTCTGAGGAATCTACGCAACGCAGTTTGGGGGATTCGCTCTTCAAGGATCTTGAAACGGACCTCGAGGCGCTCGGCGTGCTACGCGACTTGTCAGCTGATCTAACGAACTCCGAAACGTGGTCATCCATTGAGGAAGTTGCTCCTCCGGGGGCCATCATCCGCGTAACTGCGCCGGGCACTCTATTTCAACCTGCCCAAATGTCCGACGCGATAGTTGGGCTGGCAACTGCGGCGCACGGTCTCGCCGAATTAGGGGACGCCACCGCAGAGAACGCTCAGAAGAGCGCACCTCCCAGGCAGAAAACGGCTGCGCAGAAGCAGGCGGAGCGCATCGCGCGGGAAGCCTTAGCTGATCCTCGCAACCCAGAGGACTTTCTCCCGGCTGGTGAGACGGTTCCCATCATGAACATAGCCAGGTCACAGTTCTCAGGCATGATCCGCATGGCGCGCGGTATATTCGGTGAGGGTATCCACATGCACTTGCGACCCCTAGGCTCAGGCGGTCCGGTCATCTCGGCGAGGCTCGAGGAAGGGCGCCGATTCTTGGATTCCTCGCCCGAAGTGCTCATGTCTCGATACGGGCTTGCGCAACAGGACTGGACTCTCGTCGGGGTCGTCGGTCAGCTGGGGGACGCGATGGTATCGGACACCGGGGCGAATATCTCGAATGCTGACGGTAGCGTGAATCGAGCGGCCTTCGTTGATCTCGTCGCGAATTTCTTCGCCGAAACCGCCGGTCTCGTGGATCTGCCGCGCTCTCCGGGCTTCTCAGTCATCCCGATATCGGTGTATCGATCCATCCACGGGTCCATCGAGCTTGAAGAATCTGGTGCAGCATAGGGCCGAGAAACTCTCCAACGGTGTGCTCGCTGACGTCTCTCATGCAACTGTGTACATCCGGCTCGGTGGGCTCCGCCGCCCCCCGTACGGCATCCCCGATGACAACCCGCGGGCCATCAACGCCAGTGTCGATGTGGGCGCAGAAGCGCTCGCGCTCACGAACGAGTTCACGGACCGGCATACCGACCGCATGAAGTCGTGGATGAGGCGGCAGTTCCGTCGTACGAACGGCGACTCGCCGACACGGTGCGATTCGTGGACAGTGGCCCGTGCTCCCGATGCGCGCGGCCGGCGGGTGCGTCAAGGTGAGCAAACGGTCGCCGGACGCACCCGCCGATACGTTGCCATCTCCGCGCTGCTCGCTTTTGCCGCGATTCTCGCGGCCTGTTCCGACGCCGGCGTCGCGGACTCGCGAACGCCGGGCGTGCCTACCGGCATCCCGGTAGACGGCCTCGATCTCACACCCGCCGTCCACCTGCAGTCGGATGGATCGATCGCGGTCGTGACGTGGGGGAGTAGCAGTTGTCCGCCGACGGCGACGGCCTTCGACAACGACGGAGGATCGCTCGTCGTGTCGTTCTCAACGTCGAGCCAGGGCGTGTGCACGGCCGACCTCGCAGCGACGACGCACATCTTCTCCGTCGATCGCGTTGGCGACACCGTCCCGCATCAGGCGGCTGTCTCGTTCCCCGAGCTTGGCGAGACGAAGGTCGTTGAGATCACGCGCCCATAGAAGTCGGTTGCGTCGCGGGTCACCCCGGCCACACCCGCCGCTCGAGGCGGTCCAGCAGCAGCTCGACCGCCGAGCCCTCCATGCCGCGCACCCAGCGCTGCGTATCGGACGCGTGCGACGACACGGTGCGACCGCGTTCGCCGCGTTCGAGGCGCACGTCGATGCGTCCGCGGGCGACGCTGACCCCGCGCAGCGATCCCGCGGCGACCATCGCGGCGAGCGGGTCGTGCAGTGCGCAGCGGCGGTCGGGGAACACGCGGCCCTCGTAGAAGTCGAGGTAGGCCGGGAGCATCGCGGCCAACGCGCGGGGGAGAGCGCCGGGGATCGCGTCGAGGCGCACGAGGTCGGTGGCATCCAGGGTCTGCGTCATCGTCACGTCGAGGGGGACGACGGTGATGTCCCAGTCCTGCGCGAACACGACGGCGGCGGCCTCGGGGTCGTTGTGGATGTTGGCTTCGGCCCACGCGGTCACGTTGCCCGAGTGCGAGAACGCGCCTCCCATGATCACGAGCCGATCGAGAGCGGCCACCCCGGGGGTCTCGGCGTACGCGGCGAGGTTCGTGAGAGGTCCGAGGGCGAGCACGGTGAGATCCGGATGCCGCTGGGCCAGGTGATCGATGAGCTCGACGGCCGCGCGGGCGTCATGTGCGCGGGCGGCGGCCGTCAGCGCGATCCCGCCGACCCCGTCCGCGCCGTGGACGTGCGGGGCCCCGCCGGCGTACTCACGCCCGCGGAAGTCGTGCGCTCCGATCGCAACGGGGATGTCGTCCACCCCGGCGAGCTCGAACAGCGAGAGGGTGTTGGCGGCCGCGCGGGCGGCATGCGTGTTCCCCGACACCGTCGTGACGCCCACGATCTCGACGTTCGGCTCGGCCAGCAGGTACGCCAGGGCGAGGGCGTCGTCGATGCCGGTGTCACAGTCGACGAGGATCGGGCGGCGGGTCATACGGATGCTCCGTACGCGTCGAGGGGTTCGAGGGCGGGTTGCGACGCGTCGTCGGCGACGGCCGCGGCTCCCACGGCGCAGGCGCGTGCGAGGGCGTCGGCCTCGGCGTCACCGCGCAGGAGTCCGCACACGAGCGCCGCGCAGAAGGCGTCGCCCGCTCCGACGGTGTTGCGGACGGTCGTGCGCACTCCTTCCGCCGAGGCGACGACCTCGCCGTGGCGGTACAGGCGGGCGCCGTCGGCGCCGAGCGTCACGCAGAGCAGCGGAGCGTCGTGCACCTCGGGGAGCTGCGCGTACTCCGTCTCGTTCACGATGACGAGGTCCGAGCGCTCGAGGACCCCGGGGGGCAGCGGCCGCGCGGGAGCGGCGTTCAGTGCGAGGTAGCCCGCGGTCTCCGCGGCGGCCGAGACGACGGCATCCGAAACCTCCAACTGCATCAGCACCGCGGCGCCGCTCTCGATGCCGAGTGCGCCCGGGTCGATCGCCGCGTTCGCGCCGGCGCACACGACGATCGAGTTCTCGCCGGTCGCATCGACGACGATGAGCGCGGTGCCGGTGGCGGCCTCGGTGGTCTGCACGCCCGAGGCGTCGATGCCCACGGCGGCCAGCTGATCCCGGATGCCGCGCCCGTCGAGGTCATCGCCAACCGCGCCGACCATCCGCACCTGGGCGCCCAGTCGGGCGGCCGCGACGGCCTGATTCGCGCCCTTCCCGCCCGGTCCGCGCTGGAGCACCCCGTCCGCGACGGTCTCTCCTGCGGCCGGAGCACGCTCGACGCGCGCGGTGAGGTCGACGTTGATCGCGCCGACGACGGTGAGATGGGGGACGGCAGAAGACGGGCTCACGAGGACCCAGCATGTCACGGCCCGCCGACATCGCCGGCGACGCGGGCGGGTGACACGCGTGCGCGACATGACGGCGCGAGTGCGCGACGATGTTCGCATGACCTTCGACGACGCCCTCCGCGACCTCGAGCGCGCCCTGGATGCCATGGGCCACGGCGATCCGCGCCCGTTCGCGTCGCTGTGGACACGGACCGACGACGCCACCCTCATGGGCGGGTTCGGGACGCACGCGACGACCGCCGCCGACGTCGCGGCCACCCTCGAGGTCGTGGCGCGCCGCTTCCGCGGCGGAACCCTCGTGCCCGAGTACGACCGCGTGCTCGTCGGCGACGACTGGGCGATGACCGCGGGGCGCGAGAGCGGTGTGCTGTCGGTCGACGGCGCCGAGCCGCGGGCGTTCGTCGTCCGCGTCACGCACGTCTGGCGCCGCGAAGACGGCGCCTGGCGCATCGTTCACCGGCACGGCGACCACACCACGACGCCGGTCTGAGTGCGGCGCGCCCCGGCCCGATCAGTGCAGCAGCAGCTTCGCCACGATCAGCAGCCCGGCGATGACCGCGGCGCCGACGGCGGTGAGGATCACCACGATCGGCGAGTAGCCGCGAAGGCGCGCGCCGGTCGTCGCCACGGCGACGAGATAGGCCATCGCCACGCCGACGCCCCACAGCAGAGCGGTCGGAAGGTCGACGCCCGTCGCCACGAGCACCACGACGACGATCAGGGGAAGGAAGGTGACCGACACCATCGGCGCGCTCACCGCGAGGTGGTGTCGGACGATCGACGACGGGCGCTTCGCCGAGACGTCGCCGAGCGAGTAGGCGAAGACATGGGTCGCGAAGTAGACGACGTTCGTCAGCGCGACGACGAGGATCACGTCGCTCAGATCGGCGTCGCCGAGACCGATGAGAGTGGATGCCGAGACCAGGGCGCCGTAGCATCCCGCACTGATCCGCTCGGCGGCATCGGTTCCGAGACGGCGGGCGTTTTCGGCATCCATGGGGTCAGTTTGCCGGGGAACGGCGCCTGAGCCCCGCCGACACGATCGCCACCACGGTTCCGACGGCGACGCCGATGACCGTCTCGAGCACGCGATCGCGCAGCAGCAGGTCGGGCGTGACCGGTGAGGCGAGCGAGACCATGAGGAGCGCGAGCGGAGTGATGAAGATCATCGCGATGCCGTAGTTGCGGCCCACGAACAGCTCGGCGCCGGCCTGCAGGGCGACGGCGACGACGATCACGAGCCACGGCGGCAGGTCGAGGGCGAGGAGTCCGGCCGCGATCAGCACGCCGAGGAGCGTTCCGACCAAGCGCTGCACACCTCGGATGAGACGGGCCGTCACGTGCGCACCGCCGACCGCGGCGACCGCGCCGACCATGGCCCAGTACCAGTGCGTGCCGATCAACAGCGCGCCCGCGATGCCGGCGAGCAGAGCCGCGACGCCGACCGTCGCCGTCATCTCCCACGCGACGGGACCGATCGGCGGGCGCGTGCGCTCGGGGCGTCGCCACGACGCGCGGCGGCCGAGCGCGAATGCCGTCGTGACGACGAGGCTCCAGACGACGCTCGCGCCGCCGACGAGCAGCACGAGGCCGAAGGTCGCCGCCGTCGCGGGAAAGCTCGCCGTCGCCCCCGCAGCGAACACCGCGAACAGGGCCCCCGGCGGGTGCCAGCGCTTGCGGTACGCGAACAGGGTCACCGCGGCCGCCAGCACGGCGACGACCGCGACGCTCGCGAGCGCGGGCGTCGCGAGGAACGACAGGAGCGTCCCGACGAGCATCGATCCGACGAGGACGGCGCCGGCGGTCGCCTGCATCCCGACGCGCGTGCGCGGGCGGTCGGCGCGGCCGTACAGCGCGGCGAACGCGCCGAAGCTCGCGTACACGCTGAGATCGAGGCGGCCGATCAGAAGAAGGACGAGAAGGGGAGCACCGACGCTGATCACGGCCCGCAGCGCGACGCGATGATCGCCCTGTCGCGGCCCCACCCGGATGACCCCGGTCCACACGCGCCCCCGGGATTCCGCCATCCCTCCAGCCTACGCGCCCCCCATAGGGCGCTCGGATCCGCCTCCGCGGCGGGCTGGGCGAAACTCCTGAGATAACGGGGCTGTGGCACCTCGGGGCGCCGTGGCACGCCCAGCGCTCCCGAATGCTCAGGAGTTTGGCCCGGGCGCGGTGCGGCCATCCCGCCCCGCGTCGTCAAGTCCCTGGCATCCGGTCGCCGATCTGATGGGGTGGAGGAATGGACACCGAGCGAGAGAAGCGCCCCATCGAACCCGGTCCCGAGCCCGACACGTCGACCGCGGCCGAGGCCGACAGGTCGGACCCGTCGCTCGAGGAGGACGACCAGCCCACCGAGTGAGCGTCGTTCGACGTCGAGGAGACCCGGGATGCCGCGGCCTCGGGTTCCGTAGGGTGGAAAACCCCGACCCTGCCCGAGGAGAGACGTGTTCCGCACGCCCCTGACCCTGTTCCGCACGCTCGCGATCGCCGAAGCGGTCTCGTGGACCCTGTTGATCGGCGGGCTCATCCTGCGGGCGACCGCCGACCTCCCGATCGCGGTGAGCATCGGAGGCGGTATCCACGGGTTCGTGTTCCTCGCCTACGGCGCGACGGCGGTGCTCGTGGCGCTGAACCAGCGATGGGGATTCGTCCCGGCGGCCGTCGCGATCGTCAGCGCCGTGATCCCGTACGCGACGATTCCGACTGAGGTGTGGCTGCAGCGGTCGGGACGGCTCCGCGGCGGGTGGCGGCTCGACGACAGCGGCGACCCGCGCGACAGGCGTCCGATCGACCGAGCGCTGCGGTTCTTCCTGCGCCGGCCGTGGGTGCTCGGGCTCGTCCTCGTCGCCGTCGTCGCGCTCGTCTTCGTCGTGCTGCTGGTCGTCGGCCCTCCCGGCGGTAAGGGCTGACGTCCGCCTCAGCGCACCCCGATGCGCGCGGGAGCCGACGAGAGCGAGCAGGCCGCCACGGCCGTCTCGACGGTTCCCGAGATCGTGACGACCGCGAGACCGGTGCCGACGTACGTCACCATCCCCTCGCTCGCGGGCGTCGAGCCGGTCGGCCCCGAGAAGCGGTGCACCGTGGTTCCCGCCCGTCCCGAGACCGAGACGGTCAGGTCCACGCCGTCGATCGGACCGGTCTCCGAAGACGCTCTCCACTCGACCGCCGCGACGCCCCGGCCCCAGCTCATCGCCGTCAGGGTGAGCGCGCCGCACTCCTCGCCACCGACCGCTTCGGTGCGCAGTGCGACCCCCGGCGGGGTGGTGTTGGCTGCGCACACGGCGATGCCGTGACGGCGCGCGTACTCGCGGCCGCTCGCGTCCACGCGCGAACAGTCGGCGAAGAGCGGGGTCGTGACCGTGGTGCCGAGCGGGTCGGAGTAGGCGGCGACAGCGGCCGTGGCGGGCGCGCCGATCGCGAGGAGGACCGTCAGGGACGCGGCGGCGCCGAGCATCCCGATGACACGACGTCGCATGGCGCCTCCTCGCGCTGATGACGAGAATCTACGCCGTCCGGGTCGACACCGTCACCGTGAACTTGCGATCGCGGGCGACCTGCCGGGTCGGCCCGACGAGACGCTCGAGGGCGGGCCGGTACTGCAGCGCGGAGTTCCACACCGTCCAGAGTTCGCCGCCCGGACGGAGCACACGTGCCGCCTCGGCGAACATGCGCGGGGCGATGCCCTCGGTGACCGCTGCTCCCGAGTGGAACGGCGGGTTGAGCGCGATGAACGACGCAGTGTCGTCGGGCCGGCTTCGCAGCATGTCGTCGCGCACCACGGTGACCCGGTCGGCGACGCCGTTGGCCTCGGCCGTCGCGCGCGCCGACTCGACCGCGATCGCGGACTGGTCGCACGCGAGAACCCGGAGGGAGGGATGCCGTGTCGCCAGGGTCGCGGCGACGATGCCGGTGCCGCACGCGAGGTCGATAGCCTCCGCGTCGCGCGGCTCGGGGAGGTGGGCCAGGAGAAGCCGGGTGCCGATGTCGAGCGACGCCCCGGCGAACGCGCCGCCGAACGCGCGGATCTCGAGTCCGTCGATCCGCGCCCTCTCCGGTTCGGGGTCGGCGCCGTCGTGCGGCCCGCGGGCGATGAGGACGCGCGACTTCTGTCGGGCGTGCGAGACGTCGACCCGCTCGAACCGTTCGCGGAGCACGTCGTTCATCGTCAGGGTCATGTGCTTCAGCCGCCCGCCCGCGAAGACGACCACGTCCGGGTGGGCGTATCGGGCGATGAGCCCTGTGATGTCGTGCAGCTCACGCAGCGCCCGCGGCAGACGCAGCAGCACGACGCGCGCGTTCTCGAGGAGGGCGGCATCCCGGGCGTGCGAGGTGAACGATCCGGTGAGCTGCGTCGTCTCGGCGTTCGCCGCGAGGGCCTGTTCGCCGGTGAGCTCGTCCTGATGTACCCGGATGCCGCGCGCTCCGGCAGCGGCCGAGGCCAGGGTGAGTGCCCCGTAGGCGTCGCCGATCACGACGAGCTGTCCGTCCGCGAGACACGCACGGGCCTCGGCGGACTCGTCGAGGATCAGCCGGTCGGCCGCGTCCACGGCGAGCAGGTCGGGTGCCTCGAGATCGGGCCAGCGGCGGAGGGCATCGAGTGAGAACGGCACTCGGACACGGTACCCGGCGCGCGACCTCGCCGACGGCGGCGGACCGGCGAACCGAGCCGGGAGCAGAACGTCAGGACCGGCGGTTCGCGGCGGCCGCGGCGGCGGCCAGGTCGGCGAGTACCGGCGGCACATCGTCCTGCGGGACGACCGCCTGGATGAGCGTCAGCCCCTCCGATCGCCGCGCCGCGGCGAGTGCGTCGCTGAGAGCCCCGACGGTGTCGACGCGCACACCGACGTTCGTACCGGCGGGATCCATCGCGCCGAGGAGCGCGGTCCAATCCCACGTCGCGATGTCGTTGTACTCCTCGTGCAGGCCGTGGATCACGCGCTCGACCGTGTAGCCGCCGTTGTCGACCACGACGATGACCGCCGGCACGCCGTGGCGCACGAGCGTACCGAGCTCGGCGCTCGTGAGCTGGGCGGCGCCGTCGCCGATCAGCAGCACCGGGCGCCGCTCGGGTCGGGCGAGCGCGGCACCGAGGATCGCCGGCAGCGTGAAACCGATCGCGGCCCACAGCGGCTGACCACCGAACACGACGCCGTGGGGCAGGCGTTCTCCGGCCATGCCGTAGAACGACGTGCCCTGGTCGGCGAGCACGGTGTCGCCGTCGCGGAGGAAGGCGGCCACCTCGTGCCACAGCGCCGACTGCGACAGCGCGTCACCCGCTTCGGCGGGCGGTCGCGGAGCGACGGGCGGGGCTCCCGCATCGACCGCGAAGCGACCGGGGAGCGCGGCGAGTTCGTCGGCGACGGCGTCGAGGGCGTCCCGCATCGCGAGCGGGCGGAAGTCGTCGTCGCCGATGCGCGCGTGCTCGCCGCGGATCTCGATCGTGCGCGCCGGGTCGATGTGCTGCGAGAAGAACCCGCTCGTCAGATCGGTGAACTGCACGCCCGCCATGACGAGCACGTCGGCTTCTTCGATGCCCGCGCGGACGGCGGGAGCACTCGCCGCACCGAGGTAGGGACCGAGATACCCGGATGCCGACTCGTCGACGACGCGGCGGCCCCACAGCAACGAGGCGTGCGGCACTCCGCTCTCGAGGACGCGGTGCAGGTGGTCTTCGGCGTCGAGGCGCGCAACGAGGATGTCGGCGAGGACGGCGGCGGAGTCGGCCACGGCCAGCCGAGCGGCGACCGCATCGCGGAACCGGGTGAGCACCGCGGGGTCGGTGACGGTGTCGGGGGAGGGGAGCGGCTCGGACGGAGGGTCGACGGGCGTCTCGCCGATGTCAGCGGGGATCACCAGGTATCCCGGTAGGCGCCGATGGCGCACCTCGGTGACGAGGCGGTCGATCTGGGCCGTGGCATCCGTCGCC
Source organism: Microbacterium sp. Kw_RZR3 (assembly GCF_029222405.1). Lineage (NCBI taxonomy): Bacteria > Bacillati > Actinomycetota > Actinomycetes > Micrococcales > Microbacteriaceae > Microbacterium > Microbacterium sp. Kw_RZR3. The sequence continues at coordinate 29,955 of NZ_JARHXC010000200.1, forward strand.
GTCAGCACTTCTTGAGCGGCGGTGACCTCGGCGGTCATGCGGGCGAAGTGGCCGAAGTCGCCGTCGCCGAGGGAGTGGTGGCTCGCCCGCCCGGCTGCCTGCACCGCGGTGGTGGGAGCGCCGACGACGTGCAGGACCGGGACGTGCTCGGCGTAACTGCCGGCGACCGCACTGATGGCGGAGAGTTCGCCGACGCCGAAGGTCGTGCTGAGGGCGCCGAGGCCGTGGAGGCGCGCGTAGCCGTCGGCGGCGTAGCCCGCGCCGAGCTCGTTGGCGCATCCGACCCATTCGATGAGCGGGTGCCGCTCGACGTGGTCGAGGAAGGCGAGCGTGAAATCGCCTGGGACGCCGAAGAAGTGCCGTACTCCCGATTCGGCCAGTCGATCGAGGAGGTAGTCGGCCACGGTATAGGTCGTCATGGCCGATGCTCCCGGTTTACCGCGTGCCGAAGTGGAAGGGCAGCGCCAACGATGCCGCGACGAGGAGGATGCCGAGGGCGAAGAACAGCGCGGGCGCCGCGAGCGAGAACGAGAGGCCGGTGAGCAGCATGCCCCCGACGAACAGGATGAGCGAGACGATGAACATGAGGATCCCTTCGGTCGCTCCAGGCTACCGTGCCGGGTCGGCGGGTCGTGCCTCGGGCTCGACCGCGTCGCGGGACGGTTTCTCGCCGAGCGCGGCGTGCGCCCAGAGCGTGCTCCCCGCCACGGCCGCCGGCATGATCGCGACCGCGCCGAGCGGGACGAGGAAGCAGATCTGGGTCGCGACGCCGAACCCGAGGGCCTTCGCGCGGTGCTCGCGAAGGAGGGTGCGTCGCGCCCGGCGGTCGAGGCCACGGGCCGAGAGCGCGCGGGAAATGAGTTCGTCGGCGAGGAGCCAGCCGGTCAGCAGGAGGCCGACGACACCCCCGAGCACGCCTCCGACGAGGGGGATGAGCCCGAGCAGCCACGCGAGAAGAGCGACCAGGATGCCACGGAGCACCAGCCGCGCGCTGTCGCCCACTCCCCGCCAGAAGCCGTACTCGACGTTCGGCACCGCGCCGAGGGCGGAGCGCTCGGTCGCGCGCCAGATCCGGTCGTAGATCGGCTCGCCGACCGTCAACGTCACGGCGGTGAACGAGACGGCGAAGAGGAACAGCACCGCACCGAACGACGCGACCCCGATTGCCACGCGGAGGGCGGCGGCCCAGAACGGTTCCCATCCGTCGGCGAACGGCGTCCAGTCGTCGACGAGGCTCGGAAGCCAGAAGCCCCACCCCACGAGCGCGGCGCCGAACGCCAGGCCGACGACGGCACCCGGGATGAGCCCGAGTGCCATCGCGCCGGGCGTGCGGCGCCACTGGCCGAGACCGCGGAGCAGGAGGCCGGCGCCGGCGAGGAATTCGCGCATGCCGACGAGTCTGGCAGACCCCTCCGACACGGGTCGGGCTGCGCCGACGGTCGGGGTGGTCGGGCATGCGCGCCCCCGGGCTCGTCGTGTCGGGGGTCGATGCCAGGATGTGGGCATGCGGATCCGCACGACGTCGACCCAGCGCACCTATCGATACGTGCGGTTGTCGATCGTGGCGGCGACCCTCGTTCTGGCGGTGTCCGTGGGGCTCGAGGTCGCGAGGGCGGGTGTGCTTTCCTCGATCAGCGCTGCGTTCTACACACCGGCAGGCCATCTCTTCGTGGGGAGCCTGTGCGCGATCGCGTTGGCGCTCCTCGTCCTCTCCGGGCGCAGCATCGAGCAGGGACTCCTCGACGTGGCGGCGGTGTTCGCTCTCGTCGTCGCGCTGGTGCCCACGCCGATCTCCGACGCTTCCTGCGAGGGCGCCGCGGTGTGCGTGCCGGGTGCGGCGGTCGCCGGAGTGATCAACAACGGCGTGTCGGTGGCATCCCTCTCCGTCGTCGTCCTGATCTCCGCCGCGGTCCTCGCGCGCACGCAGGGGTCCGCGGGGTGGGGGACCGTCGTGACGCTGGTCGGGATCGCGCTGATCGTCGTCGGATTCGTGTCGTGGGCTCTCGCCGACTTCCCGACGTTCCTCCGCGGTGCGCACAACGTCGCTGCCGTCGGGTTCTTCTCGGTGATCGGTGTGGTCGCCGCCGTGTCGGCGTGGCGGCCCCAACGCGCCGCGCGTCGCTTCCGGATGCTGTACGCCGTGGTCGCGGTCGGCATCCTGGGGGTGCTGATCGCCCTGGTCGCGGTGCTGGTCGCCGGAAGAGCGGCGACGGCGACCGTGGGGGGTGTGCCGGCGATCTTCCTCGGGGAGTCTGTCGTGGTGGTGCTGTTCGCGGTGTTCTGGCTCGTGCAGACGGTCGAATTCTGGGACGCCCCCGATCCCGCGCTGCGCGCGTGAGATTGCCGGGAATAACCTCGGAACCACGTCGTTGAAGTTGATACATAGCCGCTCAAGTCTCAAACTTGAGTGAGCTTGACTCATGTATCACAGGAGACATTCGTGCCCGAAGACTTCACCCCCGACGCCGGGGACAACGGCGCCCAGTCGTTCGACGAGTTCCTCGCCCGCTACCTCGCGGGGGAGCGCGCCCGCGCCGAACGGTCCATCGACCTCAGCAGGTTCCTGAGCGCCCGCACGCAAGAGGCGTTGCAGGCGGCGGGCCGGTACGCACTCGGTCGGGGCCAGCGCGAGCTCGACGCCCTTCACGTGCTCCACGTCCTCGTGGGGCAGTCGCCCGCGCGCGAGGCCGTGTCGCGCCTCGGCGCCGACCCGGTCGCGATCGCCCGCGCCGCCGAGAGCCGGCTCCCGGCGGCCGGTCCCGCTGCCGACGTCGACGGGGCCGTCGTCGCCGGTTCCGTCCAGCGCGCGCTGTTCCACGCCTTCCAGGTCGCGCGGGCCGCAGGATCCACCTACGTCGACCCCGACCACCTCTTCTTCGCGCTCGTGCTGGCGCAGGACGCGCCCGCCGGGCAGATCCTCGCGCAGGCCGGTGTCACGGCCGAGGCCCTGACCCAGGGCGTGCGCGAGACCGTCGTGGGCGGCGAGCCGACTTCCGCGCCCGAGCAGACGGCATCCACGACCCCGAATCTCGACCGCTTCGGCACCGATCTGACCGCCCTCGCGACGGCGGGCGAGCTCGACCCGGTCATCGGCCGGTCCGACGAGATCGAGCAGACGATCGAGATCCTCAGCCGCCGGACGAAGAACAACCCGGTCCTGATCGGCGAGGCCGGCGTCGGAAAGACCGCGATCGTCGAGGGACTGGCTCGTGCGATCGTCGCCGATGAGGTTCCCGATCAGCTCCGCGGCACCCGCGTGGTCTCGATCGACCTCGCGGCGATGCTCGCCGGCGCACGTTATCGCGGCGACTTCGAGGAGCGTCTGACGCAGACGATGGAGGAGATCGCGGCATCCGAAAAGCTCGTCGTCTTCATCGACGAGGTGCACACCCTCGTCGGCGCGGGCGGCAGCGGCGACGGATCGATGGACGCGGGCAATATCCTCAAGCCGCGTCTCGCGCGCGGCGACGTGCGTCTCATCGGCGCGACCACGCTGCGTGAGTACCGCACGATCGAGAAGGACCCCGCTCTCGAGCGGCGTCTGCAGCCGGTGCGCGTGGGCGAGCCTTCGCTGACGGATGCCGTGGAGATCCTCCGCGGTCTGCGTTCGGCGTACGAGGAGCACCACGCCGTCACCTACACCGACGACGCGCTGCGCGCCGCCGTCGAGCTGAGCGACCGGTACCTTCCCGACCGCGTGCTCCCTGACAAGGCGATCGACCTCATCGACCAGGCCGGAGCGCGCCTGCGTCTGAAGCTCGGGGTCTCGGTCGACACCTCGTCGCTGTTGGAGCGGCTCGCCACTCTCGAGGCGGAGAAGAACGCCGCCGTCTCAGCCGAGCACTACGAGGAGGCCTCGCGCCTGCGCGACGAGATGGCCGCCGTGCAGGCCCGGCTCGACGACGCGACGCGTGGCCCCCGGGTCGCGGCCGTGGTCGACGAGCCCGAGATCGCCGCGGTGATCAGCCGGTCCACCGGCATCCCGGTCGCCCGACTGACGGCGACCGAACGCGGACGCCTTTCGCAGCTCGAGAACGAGTTGCACGCCCGGGTCATCGGGCAGGACGACGCCGTCACCGCGGTCGCCAGGGCCGTGCGCCGCAACCGCACGGGCATGGGAGACGAGAACCGTCCCGTCGGTTCGTTCCTCTTCCTCGGCCCCACGGGCGTCGGCAAGACCGAGCTCGCGAAGGCCCTCGCGGGGTCGCTCTTCGACGACGACGGTGCCGTGATCCGTTTCGACATGAGCGAGTTCGGCGAGCGCCACACCGTGTCGCGCCTCGTCGGTGCCCCTCCCGGATACGTCGGCTACGACGAGGCGGGTCAACTCACCGAGCGCGTCCGGCGCAACCCTTACGCGGTCGTGCTGTTCGACGAGATCGAGAAGGCTCACCCCGACGTGTTCACCCTGCTGCTGCAGGTGCTCGACGACGGACGCCTGACCGACGGCCAGGGACGCACGGTCGACTTCCGCAACACGGTGATCGTGATGACCTCGAACCTGGGCGCCGAGATCCTGGCATCCCGATCCGGGGCGATCGGGTTCACCACGACGGGACGCGAGTTCGAAGCCTCGGACCTCCGCGACCGGGTGATGGGCAAGCTGCGCGAGGCGATGCGGCCCGAGTTCCTCAACCGCATCGACGACATCGTCCTGTTCCAGAAGCTCGAGAAGAAGCAGCTGCGCGAGATCGTCCGGCTGCTGCTGGGCGCGTCCGCGCGGCGGCTCGCCTCGCGTGAGGTGGTTCTGGAGGTCACCGAGGCCGCCGTCGACCGTCTCGCCGACGTCGGGTACGAGCCCGAGTACGGCGCGCGGCCCCTGCGCCGGCTCATCCAGCGCGAGGTCGACGACCGCATCGCCGACCTCTTCGTCTCGGGTGAGCTGAGCGACGGGGGAGCGGTGACGGTGGATGCCGACGCCTCGGGCTTCGTCGTCCGCGCGGCGTCCGCGGCTCTCGCGGCGTAGGGCCGTCGGGCTCCAGGCCCTCGGAACCTTCGGGTTTCGGGGGCCTTCCGCGTGTTCGGGGATCTCCGCGGGACGGTACGGGGTGGTCGGGGGTGGGCGGTCTTGGGCCGGGGCCGTGGGCCGGGGCCGTGGGCCGGGGCCGTGGGGCCGGGGTGGGCCGTGCCGTCGCGCGGAGTTCGGGGGCGACACGCCGGTGGGGGTGGGCCGGTGGCGGAGTGTTGCCGGTGATCTCCGCCGGACGGTACGCGGTAGCACGTGGGCCCCCAGCAGATCGGCCCACCGGATGCCACGATCCTCGCCCGATGTCGGAGGTTCGGGGCAGAGTAGGGGGATGAGTCGTATCGGCACGATCTTCAGCCCCTACCCCCACCCGCCCGAGCAGCTGCGCGACGCCGCGCGCGCGGCGGAAGACGCCGGCATCGAGGAGCTGTGGCTGTGGGAAGACTGCTTCCGCTCCTCCGCTTGGGCCGCCGCAGCCGCCGCCCTGGCCGTCACCGATCACCTTCGGATCGGGGTGGGAATCGCGCCGTTCCCCCTCCGCAACGTCGCCGCGTCGGCGATGGAGGTCGCGACGATCGAGCGCATGTTCCCCGGGCGGCTACTCCCCGGTTTCGGACACGGCGTACAGGACTGGATGCGTCAGGTCGGGGCGAAGGCCGCCTCGCCGCTCACGCTCATGCAGGAGCAGCTCCCCGCCCTCCGCTCGTTGCTCGCGGGCGACACGGTCAGCGCCGAGGGGAGGTACGTCCGACTGCGCGAGGTCGCCCTCGATTGGCCGCCCGCCGAGGCTCCGCTCGTCTACGCGGCGGCCGAGGGGCCGAAGACGCTGGCTCTCGCCGGTGCCGTCGCCGACGGTGTCATCCTCGACAGCCGGCACACGGTCGACGAGATCGCCGAGGCCGTCGGCGTGGTGCGGGCGGGGCGAGCGGATGCCGGTCGCGACGGCCGCACCGACGTCGTCGCCTACGTGCTCACGGCCTTCGGTCCCGACGCCCGCGAACGGGCAATCGCCGCGGCGGGTGACCGACCCGATGCCGGGGATCGGGTGCTCGCCGGCTCGGTGTCGGAGGTCGCCGACGGCGTCTCCCGGTTCCAGGCCGCGGGTGTCGACGACGTCGTGCTGCTTCCGACCGATGAGGTCGACCTCGCGGCCTTCTACGCCGCGGTCGGTCAGGTGGCGATCGCTGTCCCGAACGCCGGAGGGGTGTCATGACCCGCGGTATCGTCTCGCTCGGACTCGCGGGAGCGCTCGGCCCCGACGCCATCGCGCGCATCGCCCCCGAGATCGAGAGAGCCGGGTTCCACGCGCTCTGGATCAACGACACCCCCGACGGCGACGCTCTTGCCGCGCTCGCCGCGGCGGCGACGGTGACGGACCGTCTGCACCTCGCCACGGGAGTCGTGCCCGTCGACCGTCGACCCGGTGATGAGATCGCCGCGGAGGTGGCATCCCTCGGTCTTCCCCTCGACCGGTTGACGCTGGGCATCGGGTCCGGCATGGCGAAAGAGGGGGCACTGGCACGCGTCAGAGACGCGATCGAGGTGCTGCACGGCGCGGGCATGCCGCGTGTGCTCGTCGGCGCGCTCGGCCCGAAAATGCGCCGCACCGGCGTCGAGCGGGCCGAGGGGGTGCTTCTCAACTGGGTGCCGCCGGTCGAGGCACGCGCGCAGACCGAGGTCCTTCACGAGGTCGCACCGGCCGCCCATGTCGCCGTTTACGTGAGAACGGCGATCGTTCCCGGCGCCCGAGCACGCCTCGCCGCCGAGACCGAGCGATACGCGTCGTTCCCGAACTACGCCGCGAATTTCGCGCGGATGGGGGTGGATGCCGCCGACACGACGATCCGCGACGTCACCGAGCTGAGTGGTGCACTCGAGGCGTACACCGCGGCGACCGACGAGGTCGTGCTCCGCGCGATCGTGCCGGAGGACACGGTGGAGGCCTACGTCGACTTCGTGCGGCGGACGGCACCGTCGCCGAGCTGACGGGAGGGGGCGCCGCCGATCCGTCTTCGCGCGGGCCGACGGCGACAGTCGTCGCACGGCTCTCGCGCCGGCCGATCCGTGCCTGTGGGCGTGCCACGGCGGTGGCTGCGGGACCCCGCGCGGATGTTCGCCGCGCCTCGCGCCGTAGCATGGGCCCATGCGGCGACTTCCGGTGACCCTCGTGACGATCGCGGCCGCTGCGGCGCTGCTCTCCGCCTGCACCGGTGCGCCGGCGGCCGGGGACGCTCCGACAGGGAACGCCGCGGCGGCCTCGGTCGGCCCACCGCCCGCCACGGAGTCGAACCTCGGTTCGGAGCCCGCTCCGACGCCCGCGTCCACGCCGGACGCCGCCTCGATCGCCCAAGCCGATGCGTGGCTCGGCGCGATCGCACTGCCCGCGGGGGCGGTGCGCACGGACGACAACACCCGGTTGTACACGTCGTTCGCCGGATGGATCTGCGCCCCCATCGCGGGGCGTCACGGGGAATGGCTCGTCCCGAACACCGGTGTGGACGAGACGATCGAATGGATTCGTGATAACCCGCCCGCCGGTCTCAAGGCCACGACCGGGGGCGGCTCATTCGGCGATGCCCCGCCGCCGACCTCCGCCACCGTCGCCTTCACCCCGGAAGACCTCTCCCAGCAGGGCGTCCTCTTCCGAGTGGATCGGAGAGGTTCCAGCGTCGCGGTGCAAGCCGACGTCGTCGCGCTCGGCTCGACCTCGGTGTGCCCGACGCCCGATCCCGGCACCAGCTTCGGTCTTCCCGGTCAGGGCTGATCCGGCGCGGGTCAGGCCGAGGTGCCGGCCGTTTTCATCCCCACCGGCACGTCCGCGATGACTCGATCGATCCAGCCGCTGCGGGGAAGCGCGGCGATCTCGTCGCGCGCGAACCATCCCACTTCGAGCAGTTCATCCTCGTCGGCGACGGCCGCGCTCAGCAGCTCGCAGTCGTAGGCGGTGGTCACGTATCCGACCTGATCGCCGTTCGGGTAGGTCACCATCATGGGTTCCCCGCCATACACGCCGACGATCCCGCGGATGCGCACGGCGGCTGCGGTTTCTTCGCCGACCTCGCGGTGCAGGGCCTCGACCGGCTCTTCGCCGGGTTCCACCGCTCCGCCCATCAGGCTCCACAGCCCGGAGTGACGGTGGCGGGCCAGGAGGAACCGATCCCGTTCGCGGATCACCGCGGTCACTCCCGGCAGGAGCAGTAGGTCGGTTCCGATGCGCGAGCGGATCGAGGCGACATAGTCCGAGACGGTCATGCGGCGAGTTTAGGAAACGGACCTGGCGGCGAACGGGGCCAACGCCGCGGCCAGCCGCAGCCCGCGCTCCGTCGGCATCCGCTCGTCACCCCGCGCCGCGCGCGACCGGCCCTCGACCGCGTCGTGAGTGAAAGACTGACCGGATGCCACGCCCCCGAGGTCTCACCATCCGCTCCGTCGCGCGCGGCGGCCTGGCCCTGCTCCTGGTCGGCGCCGGCGTCAGCCACCTGACGTGGGGTCGTCGCGGCTACCGCATCGTCGTGCCCGGCTGGGCGACGAGAATGCTCCACACCGACAAGGACGCCATCGTCGTGGCATCCGGAGCGGCCGAAGTGCTCCTCGGCACCGCGCTCATCGCGCTCCCGCGAGAACGCGGACGAGTCGGCGCGGCGATCGCCGCGTTCTTCGTCGCGGTGTTCCCCGGCAACGTGCACCAGTGGCGCACGGGTCGATCGGCACCCGGCCTGAACACCGATCGCGCGCGGTTCGTCCGGCTCTTCCTGCAGGTCCCGCTCGTGGCGTGGGCCTGGTGGGCGACGCGTCGGCGCTGACGTCGCGCCGAGTTCCGCTCTCGCCGCGGGACGCTCCGCGCCCCGCCCCGCCGCCCTCCACCCGCAACGGCGACCGCAGACGACGCGGGATGCTCTACGCCGCCTCCCCGAGCTCCAGGATGCCGTTCTCGAACGCGGCGCGGGCGAGGACCTTGTAGCCGTGTTCGGGGAAGAAGACCGTCAGCCGGTCGTCCTCGATGCCCATGACGGTGCCGGTGCCGAACTCCGCGTGCTCGACGGGCGCGTCGATGCGGATCCCCCCGTCGTCGACGGTGTCCGCGGCCTCGATCGGCGCCACCACGCCGCCGTTACACCGATCGCACGAACCGCACGATGCAGGACTCTCGACACCGAAGTACTCCAGCAGAGCACGGCGGCGGCAGTGCGTGGTCTCGGCGTAGCCGCGCATGATCTCGATGCGCGAGGCACGGATGCGCTCCTCGGCCTCGTCGCGCTCGCGCACGGCAGCGACGGCGTCGCCGGCCGAGACCTTCTTCTGCACGGAGACGCCCTCGGCTCCCGACACGGCCAGACCGCTCGCGACGAGCTGGTTGAGCACGCGCCCGATGACTCGCACGGAACGGCCACTCCGCTCAGCGACGTCTTTCGCCCGGAGCGGCTTGCGCGAGCGGCGCAGCACATCCCAGACACCGGCGATGTCGCTGCGCTTCGTGTGCCCGCCGGCGAAGAACGACCGCAGCGAGAAGTCCTCGGCGCGATAGTGGAGGATCGCCCGCGCGGGCTGACCGTCGCGCGCGGCGCGGCCGATCTCCTGCGCGTAGGCATCCAGCGACTCGGTCACGTCGGCGTGCACGACGAGGCGCACGTCGCTCTTGTCGACGCCCATCCCGAACGCGGAGGTGGCGACGACGACGTCGAGCTCGCCGGCGCTCCACGCGGAATGCACCTCGTCCCGTCGCTTCTGCGCCATCGCGCCGTGGTACGCGGCGGCACGGAGACCGAGGTCCCGCAGTTCGTCGGCGTACAGCTCGGTGCCCTTGCGCGTGGCCACGTACAGCAGCGCGGGGCCGTCGGCATCCTGAACATCCGCGATCACGGCGCGACGCTTGTCGGCGTCGTGCTCATGGCGGCGGACCGCCATGTGGATCTCGGGGCGGTCCATGCCACGTACCTCGAGGTGGGGATCGCGCATGCCGAGGCTCGAGACGATGTCGTCGCGGACAGGGGCGGATGCCGTCGCCGTCAGCGCCAGCACCGGAGGATGCCCGAGTGCCTCGACGGCATCGCCGATGCGCGCGTAGTCGGGGCGGAAGTCGTGTCCCCAGGCGGACACGCAGTGCGCTTCGTCGACCACCACCAGCCGCACGTCGGCGCGCGCGAGTCGATCGAAGACCTCGGGGTTGGCGAGCTGCTCCGGCGCGAGGAACGCGTACACGGCGTCTTCGCCCTCGATCGCCGCCCACGCGGCCTTCCGTGCCGAGGCGCTCGTGCGGGAATTCAGCGCGACGGCGGCGGGAGCGTCGGGGGCGGCGTCGATCGAGTCGATCTGGTCGCGCTGCAACGCCAGCAGAGGCGAGATGACCAGCGTCGTCCCGCCCAGCTCGCACCCGGCGATCTGGTACACCGCCGACTTGCCCGCGCCCGTCGGGAACACCACGAGCGTGTCGCGCCCGCCCACGACGGCGTCGATCGCCTCGGCCTGGCCGGGCAGCAGGTCGTCCCAGCCGAACACCTCGCGGGCGGTGCGGGCGGACTGTTCGAGGGTGGCGGGTGCGTTCACGGTGCCTCATTCCTGGGGAAGACCCAGCACACCCTGAACCTCCGACATCGCCTCGGGGGTTGCGAGCAGGGGGCGCGTATGGAAGACCGGGCCGTCACCCGCCTTGTAGGGCCCGCCGTCCCGGCATCCGGCTCGACGTGCCATGGCGGTCGCGGTCGCGCAAGCGTCGAGGCGATGTCGGAGGGGGATGCCAGGATGCCGACATGCTCTTCGGCGACATCGAAACGGCCCTCGCGGCAGTGACGAGCACGCGCTCGCGCCTGGCCAAAGTCGACGCCCTGGCCGCCCTGCTCCGCGACCTCGAGCCGGACGAGATCGCTCCGGCGGTGGGTCTGCTCACGGCGTCGCCCCGGCAGGGCCGGCTCGGCGTCGGCTGGCGAACGCTGTCCGCGCGGGGAGGGTCGCACGCGGCGGATTCGACCCTCACGATCGGTGAGGTCGACGAGGCGTTCTCGCGTCTCGTCGAGATCGGCGGAGCGGGATCCGCTGCCGCGCGCACGGTCCTCCTCGACGACCTCGCGTCTCACGCGACCGCGAGCGAGTGGCAGCTCCTGGTCCGGATCATGACGGGCGAGCTGCGGACCGGCGCCCTCGAGGGCGTCCTGCAGGATGCCATCGCGCGAGCCGCAGAACGCGACGGCGCCGCGGTGCGGCGGGCCGCCATGCTGTCGGGCGATCTGGGTGAGACCGCCGTGATCGCCCTGACCGGCTCGGTCGATGACCTCACCGCCGTCGGGCTCGTGGTCGGCCGCGGCGTCCAGCCCATGCTGGCGTCCACCGCCGCGACCGTGGCGGAGGCTCTGGATGCCGCGGGCCGAGCGTCGGTGGAGTACAAGCTCGACGGTGCGCGGGTCCAGGTGCACCGGCACGGCGATGAGGTGCGCGTGTTCACCCGGACGCTCGCCGACGTCACGCACCGCGTGCCTGAGATCGTCGAGGTGGCGCGATCGCTCCCCGTCGACGACGTGATCCTGGACGGAGAGACGCTCTCCCTCGACGGCGACGGCGCCCCGCGCCCGTTCCAAGACACGATGGCGCGCTTCGGCGCCGAAACGGCCCGCGAGATCGCTCTGCGGCCGTGGTTCTTCGACATCCTGCACGTCGACGGTCGTGACCTCATCGACGAACCGCTCGAGGCGCGCCTCGCCGAGTTGCAACGCGTCGCGGGGGAGTACCGCATCCCGGCGCTTCTGACGGACGACGCCGGTGACGCTGACGCTTTCGCCCGGGCGGCGCTCGATGCGGGGCATGAGGGCGTGATGGTGAAAGGTCTCGACGCGCCGTACGCCGCCGGGAGGCGGGGGAAGAGCTGGCTCAAGGTCAAACCGGTGCACACATTCGACCTGGTGGTGCTCGGCGTCGAGCGAGGGTCCGGACGCCGCGCGGAGTGGCTGTCCAACCTGCATCTCGGGGCGCGTGACCCCGAGGGTACGTTCGGCGACCCCGGCGGCTTCGTGATGGTGGGCAAGACCTTCAAAGGGCTGACCGACGAACTCCTGCGGTGGCAGACCGCGCACTTCGCCGACCGCGCGACCGGTGAGGTGCCCGGCGGCATCCGCGTCGTCCCGGATACCGTGGTCGAGATCGCGATCGACGGGGTTCAGCGGTCGGTGCGGTATCCCGGCGGGATCGCCCTGCGCTTCGCCCGTGTGAAGGCCTACCGCCCCGACAAACCGGCGGTCGAGGCCGACACGATCAGCACCCTCCGGGCGATGCTTCCGGGTGGTGGTGCCGGAGCGGATGCCGAAGAACCGACGGGCGACCGAGGCGGAGCGGCGACCTCCGCCGACGAGAGGACGACACGATGAGTCTGGCTCCCTGGCTCGACGGCGAACTGGGCTACCGCAGCTTCGGTACACCGGGCGCCCCGCGGGCGGTTTTCGTCCTGCGTACGGGCGATGTCTCGACGACGGATCCCGATGCGCGCGTGACCTCGGGGTATGACGTGCGGGTCGTGGCGGTGGGGCTCGACGCCCCCGAACTCGAGGATCCGCCGGTGTTCGGCGGACAGACGCCCGCGGGCCTGACCGTCGAAGCGCTGCGCGATCTCCTCGAGCGTGAGGCTCCCGGCGCGACTGTGGGACTCGTGGGGGAGCGGGCGGCCGGACCGATAGCGATCTACCTCGCCGCGGCGATGGGGCCGGTCGTCGACCGCCTCGCGATCGTCGGCGTGGCGAGTCCGTCCGACCCCTTGAGCCGAGACCTGCGGACCCCTCTCCTCGACCATCTCGACGCGGAAGCGCTCGTGATCGTCGGGGGAGAGGGGCCCGCGGCGGTCGCCGACGCCGAGTGGTACGTCGGGCGCATGCGGGCGGCCGAGATGGATGTCGTGCCCGACGACGAGATCGGCTCGGTCAACGGCGAGGTGACCCTCACGGCGGTTTGGGAGCGCGTTCTCGCCCATGTCGCCCCGGGCGCCGCGCGTCGATGATTCGCCGCTGATGTCGGCTCAGCTCCGCCGACGCGTTGCGGGATGGACCGCGCGCTCTCGAGTCGCCGACGGATCAACGGCGGGATTGCGCCGGGTCAGCCTCGCGACACCGCCTTGACCTGCACGACGTTCGACTCCTCGTCGACCTCGACGTGGTCCGTCTGCGCCTTCAAGAAGTCCGAGAAGCTCCGGAACCCGAGCGCCTTCTCGCTGAACGAGGGATCGAGGCGCTTCATGAGGTCCTTCACGGCGGAGGCGTGCAGCCATTCGCCGTCGGCGCGCTCGCCCTCGAGCTGCATCGCGCGGTCGAGCAGGTCGACCGCCGGGTCCTTCGAGCGCTTGCGGGCGCGCGGCCGCGACGGCGCGGCATCCTTCTTCGTCTCCGCCAGGTTCGGGATGCCGGGAAGCGAATCGTACGAATCGAACCGGTCGCACGCCGCGGCGAGCGACTTGGCCGTGGAACCGGCCACGCCGACGCCCACGACGTAGCGCCCGAGTCGCTTGCAGCGCTGGGCCAGGGGAACGTAGTCGCTGTCGCCGGCGACGATGACGACGTGGGTGAGGTCGGGCAGGCGGAACATGTCTTCGACGGCATCCACCGCGAGGCGGATGTCGGCGCCGTTCTTCGCATACGCGGCCGCCGGGAAGAGCTGAACGAGGTCGACCGCGCGCGCCACCAGCTGCGACCGGTACTCGGCGTTCACGGGGGCCGACCAGTCGGCGTAGGCGCGCGTGAGCACGAGTGTGCCGAACGATGCCGCGTAGTCGATGACGGCGCCGACGTCGATGGTCGCCTTGGTGAGCCGGTCGGCGATCTCGGGGTCCATCGGGTTCTCGGCGATCTTCTGCCGATCGCGCGAGTAGGCGTTGCGGCCGTGCACCCGGTCGTACCAGGACATGACGATGTTGTCGAAGTCGAGATAGACGGCGACGCGGGCGCTCTGCGTTTCGGGCATGGCATCCAGTCTCACCCGTCGGAGCGGCCAGGGCCAGTCCGCGGTCGGTCGCCGGGGGAATGGATGCCAGTGGATCGGTGCTGCGGTCGGGGTGGGGTGTGTGCCGTCGTGCGGAGTTCGGCCGCGGCGCGCCGGTTCGGGCCGCCGCGTGGCGGCGTGTCGTGCACGGACTCCGCGCGACGGTACGCCCCGAGTGCCTGCCGCTCGTGCGAACCGCGCACGAACTCCGCGGGACGGCACGCCCCGAGTGCCCGCCGCGCGTCGGCCACGACCTCCGCCGGACGGTACGCCCCGGCGGTCCGCCGCCGGCGAATGGATGCCGTGGGCCGGTGCTGCGACCGGGGTGGGGTGGTGCCGTCGTGCGGAGTTCGGCCGCGGCGCGCCGGTTCAGCCCGTCTCGTGGCGGCGTGTCGGCCACGGACTCCGCGGGACGGCACGCCCCCGGCGGCCCGCCGCCCGGGAGTGGATGCCGCTGCCCCGGCGCCGCCCCCGAGAACCGACCCGGACTCAGCGCTCCCCGGGGTAGACCACGCCGATCTGGCGGCGCACCTCGTCGAGAACGCCCATGATCGCGACGGTCTCGTCGATGGGCAGCACGTCGCTCGAGGTCACGCCGGCCGCGACGAAGCGCTCGGCGGCCTCGGCCTGGAACTGCATGCCGCGACCCTCGATCGAGGTCGTGAACTCCTCGAGCAGGTCGCCCGCGGGTGAGACCACGCGGAACGAGGTCGGGGTGTACCAGACCCGGTCGATCTCGATCCGGGCCTCGGTGCCGACGATCTGCGCTGTGTTCGCTCCCGCGCCGCGCGAGGAGGACACGGTGGTCGAGAGGGCGCCGCCGGGGTGCACGAAGAGCGTGGCGACGTCGGCGTCGCTGCCGGTATCCGACAGCCGGGCGACAGCCGAGACGCTCTCCGGCAGGCCGAGCACGTCGACGGCGAACGAGATCGGATAGATGCCGAGGTCGAGCAGGGCACCGCCCCCGAGCTCGAGGGCGTTGAGGCGGTGAGCGGGGTCGGTCGAGATCTTCTGCGTGTGATCGGCTGAGACCACACGGATCTCACCGAGGGTCCCCTCGGCGATGATCTCGCGGATGCGCACCATGTGCGGGAGATACCGGGTCCACATCGCCTCCATGGCGAGGAGGCCCTTCTCGGCGGCGCGGTCGCGGATGATCGCGGCTTCGGTCTCGTTGAGCGTGAAGGGCTTCTCGACCAGGACGTGCTTGCCGTGGTCGAGGGCGAGCAGCGCGTTGTCGACGTGACCCGGGTGCGGCGTGGCGATGTAGACGATGTCGACCGTCGGGTCGCTCACCAGCTCTTCGTAGGACCCGTGCGCGTGCGGGATGTCGTACGTCGCGGCGAACTCGCGCGCGCTCTCGATGCGGCGCGAGCCGACGGCGGCGACGTCGAGACCCGCCGTGCGGAGGTCGGAGGTGAAGGCGTGGGCGATGCCACCTGTCGCGAGGATGCCCCAGTGCAGTCCGGTCATGCTCCCACCGTATCGGCGGCGTCCGACACCGACCGTCCCGTCTGCGCGAGAAGTCCCGGATGCCGCGGGCATAGGCTCGCTGCATGACGCCCGTCGAGCGATTCCGCGAGCTCCTGCGCATCCCCACCGTCTCGCGGGCGGACCCCGCCGAGGTCGATACAGCCCGGTTCGACGAGTTCCATGCGGCGCTCGAGCGGCTCTACCCGCTGACCCACGCCCGGCTGGAGCGCGAGGTCGTCGCCGGTCACTCCCTGCTGTACCGGTGGGCGGGGGAGACGGCCGATGCGCCCCTGGTGCTCCTCGCGCACCAGGACGTCGTGCCGGTGGACGGGCAGGAGTGGCGGCATCCGCCCTTCGACGCCGTGATCGATGGCGACGGGGCTGAGCGGGCTATATATGCCCGCGGAGCCATAGACGACAAGGGCGCTCTGGTCGCGATCCTCGAGGCGGTCGAAGAAGCGCTGTCGGAGGGGGTCACGCCGCGAACCGACGTGTGGCTCGCCTTCGGCCACGACGAAGAGACGCACGGCTCGGGAGCTCGCGCGATCGCGGCGCTCCTCGCGGAGCGTGGCATCCGTCCGGCCCTCGTGCTCGACGAGGGTGGGGCCGCGGTGGAGGGTGCGCTGCCGGGCGTTGCGGCGCCCACCGCGATGATCGGCGTCGCCGAGCGCGGTGTGGCGACGTTCGACCTGGTCACGCGCGAGGCCGGCGGACACGCCTCGACCCCGCCGCGCCTGCCCGCCACCGCGCGGCTCGCCCGAGCGATCGACCGCTTGCGTCGACGTCCGTTCCCGCTCCGCCTCGCGGATCCCGTGCGCGCGATGCTCGGCACCGCCGCCGCCCACGCGACCGAACCCCTGCGCACGCTCTTCCGGCGGACGACGATGTCGGCGCCGCTCGTCACCGCCGCGTTCTCCCTGCTCGGCCCCGAGACGAATGCGCTCGTCCGCACGACCGCGGTCGTCACCCGCCTCGAGGGTGCGGCCGGCGAGAACGTCCTGGCCACGACGGCGCGCGCGAGCGTGAACGTCCGCCTCCTCCCCGGTGACACGCTCTCGGATGTGGCGATCCATCTCCGCCGCGTCGTCGCGGATCCGTTCGTCGACATCGAGCTCCGCCAGGGCGGCGAGGCCTCTCCGGTGTCGCCGTGGCAGGGCGAGGAGTGGCGTCGCGTGGCGAGCGCGGTCGTCGCGACACTCGGGGACGACGTGGTGCCCCTTCCGTACCTGCAGCTCGGGGCGAGCGACAGCCGCTTCTACACCGGCCTCACCGCGAACGTGTACCGCTTCGCGCCCTTCCACCTCACCCGCTCCGAGCGTGACGCTCTGCATGCGCCGGACGAGCGCATCCGCGTGGGTTCCTGGCTCCGCGGCATCCGCTTCTACCGGGCTCTGCTCGAATCCTGACCGTGCGATCGCGCGCGACACGCAACGGGCGAAGCGCCGGGTTATCCTCGTGTGACCGGTCACGCGAGGACCGTTGACGCAAAGAGGCGAACCATGAGCGAGACCGACATTCCGGATGCCACGGGCCGGGCCCCCAGCATCCGCGACGTGGCGCGTCTCGCGGGGGTGTCGTATCAGACGGTCTCCCGGGTCATCAACAACAGCCCCCAGCTGCGCCCCGAGACGGCGGCGCGGGTCCGCTCGGCGATCGCCGAGCTGAAGTTCGTCCCGAACCAGGCGGCTCGCGCCCTCGCGACGAGTCGTTCGCGTCTCATCGGCGTCCTCGGGCCGAGGACGACGACGCACGGCACGGCGACGATGGTCCAGGCCATCGAGTCCGCAGCCCGCGCCGCGGGATACCGGCTGACCCTGACGAACCTGGCCACGAGCGCCCCCGAGGACGTGCGCGCCTCGATCGACCACCTCATGCAGCAGTCGGTCGAGGGGCTGATCGCGGTGGCGCCGCAGACGCGCGTCGTTCCGATCCTCGACGAGCTGCGGCTCCCCGTGCCGGTGCAGATCGTCGCCTCGACGGGCACCTCGACCTCGCACAACGACCAGGCGGCCGGTGCGCGTGCCGCGGTGCGCCACCTCATCGAGATCGGGCATACGCGCATCCTGCACATCGCCGGTCCCCGCGACTGGGTCGAGGCCGACCACCGCATGCGGGGGTACCTGGCGGAGATGGATGCCAACGACCTCGCACCGCGTCCCCCCGTCCTCGGCGACTGGACGGCGCAGTTCGGTTTCGAAGCGGGCCTCGAACTGCTGCGCACCGAGGATGCGACCGCGGTGTTCGCGGGCAATGACCATATGGCGCTCGGGTTCATGCATGCCGTCCGGGCCATAGGACGCTTGGTGCCCGAGGACATCTCGGTGGTCGGCTTCGACGACGTGCCGGAGTCGGCGCACCTGTGGCCACCGCTGACGACGGTGCGGCAGGACTTCGCGGGCATCGGCGCGCGCGCGGTGCGCGAGGTCCTCGCCGCGTTGGGTGAACCCGCCGACGCGGGCGCCTCGGTCGAGCCCGACCACCTGCGCCTGATCGTGCGGTCGTCGACCGCTCCGCCCAGTCGCTGATCGTCACATTTCGGCAACGGCTGGACGGCGTGCGCACGGGGACTTGACACGTCGGTCCCGCACGGGGGTAGCATCACACACACAATGTGAACGGTCACATGACCGGTCACACGGCCGACGGGACTCGCTGCGGAGCGGATCCGTCGAGACGAAGATGTTTCGACCGTCTTTCGTTTCGCCCTGTCGACTCGTGCGCCCGGTGTGACCTCGTCCGCAGAGACCGCGGTGGGCTCCGCGTGGAGAGACCGCGACACAAACCCAATGGAGGGAACCAGAGTGAACAAGCACAGCATGCTCAAGACGATCGCCGGAGTGGGCGTTCTCGCGCTCGGCATCGGCCTGGCCGGTTGCGCCGGCGACCGCACGGGCAACAGCGCCGGCGGCGACCAGGAGGCGGGCGGCACCATCGGCGTCGCGATGCCGACCCAGCAGTCGGAGCGGTGGATCGCCGACGGCAACAACGTCAAGTCGCAGCTCGAGGAGCTCGGCTACCAGGTCGACCTGCAGTACGCCAACGACGACATCCCCACCCAGGTCTCGCAGATCGAGAACATGATCACCACGGGCGCCAAGGCCCTGATCATCGCCTCGATCGACGGCACCACGCTCACCGACGTGCTGCAGCAGGCCAAGGACGCGAACATCCCCGTCATCGCGTACGACCGCCTCATCAACGGCACCGAGAACGTCGACTACTACACGACATTCGACAACTACAAGGTCGGCGTCCAGCAGGCCACCTCGCTCCTCACGGGCCTCGGTGTCCTCGACGCCTCGGGCAAGGAGACCGGCGCCACCGGTCCGTTCAACATCGAGCTGTTCGCCGGAAGCCCCGACGACAACAACGCCACGTTCTTCTGGAACGGCGCGATGGACACCCTGAAGCCCTACATGGACAAGGGCGTGCTCGTGGTCCCCTCGGGTCAGACCGAGTTCGGCCAGGCGGCGATCCTCCGCTGGCTGCCCGAGACGGCGCAGAAGCGCATGGAGAACATCCTCACCGTCATCGGCGGCACCAAGCTCAACGGTGTGCTCTCGCCCTACGACGGTCTGTCGATCGGCATCATCTCGGCACTCACCTCGGGCGGCTACTCGGCCACCGACCTCCCCGTCATCACGGGTCAGGACGCCGAGGCCGGCTCGATCAAGTCGATCATCGCCGGCGAGCAGTACTCGACGATCTTCAAGGACACGCGCGAGCTCGCCAAGCAGGCCGTGACCATGGTCGACGACATCCGCAAGGGTGAGACCCCCGAGGTCAACGACGAGAAGACCTACGACAACGGCAAGAAGGTCGTCCCCTCGTACCTCCTCCAGTCGACGATCGTCACCAAGGACAACTACAAGGAAGTCCTGATCGACAGCGGTTACTACACCGAGGCCGACCTCAAGTAATCCCCGCGGGCGTGCCCTGAGCCGCCCGCACCGCCTCCGCCGCGATCGATCCGTTCGGTCGCGGCGGAGGCGCCCCCACGTCTCTCACCCCCACCGGCTCCGGCCGGCCCTGCAAGGAGGACCTCGTGAGCACCATCCTCGAGATGCGCTCGATCACCAAGGAGTTCCCCGGCGTCATCGCGCTCGCCGACGTGTCGTTGACCGTCGAGCGCGGAACGGTCCACGCCATCTGTGGCGAGAACGGCGCCGGCAAGTCCACTCTCATGAAGGTGCTCAGCGGTGTGTATCCCGCGGGCGACTACCGCGGCGAGATCGTCTTCGACGGCAAGACCGTCGAGTTCAAAGACATCCGCGACAGCGAATCCGCCGGCATCGTCATCATCCACCAGGAGCTCGCGCTGAGCCCCTACCTCTCGATCGCCGAGAACATCTTCCTCGGCAACGAGATCACTCACCGCGGTCTCATCGACTGGGACGCGACCAACCGCGAGGCATCCAAGCTCCTCGCCCGCGTCGGGCTCGGCGACAGCCCCGACGTGCCCGTCAATGAGATCGGCGTCGGCAAGCAGCAGCTCGTCGAGATCGCGAAGGCGCTCTCGAAAGACGTCAAGCTCCTCATCCTCGACGAGCCCACCGCGGCCCTGAACGACGACGACTCCGAGCACCTGCTGGACCTGATCCGTCACCTCAAGGGCCAGGGCATCACCTGCATCATCATCAGCCACAAGCTCAACGAGATCCGCGCGATCGCCGACGAGGTCACGATCATCCGCGACGGTCGCACGATCGAGACCCTCGATGTCGCCACCGGGGGCACGAGCGAAGACCGCATCATCCGCGGGATGGTCGGACGCGAGCTCGAGAACCGCTACCCCGACCGCGACGTCGAGATCGGCGATGAGGTCCTGCGCATCGAGGACTGGAACGTCAGTCACCCCACGGATGCCACTCGCACGGTCATCCACAACGCGAACCTCACCGTTCGCGCCGGCGAGGTCGTCGGGATCGCCGGCCTGATGGGTGCCGGTCGCACCGAGCTCGCGATGAGCGTCTTCGGCAAGAGCTTCGGCTCGCGCATCTCGGGGAACGTCTACGTGCGCGGTCAGAAGGTCGACACTTCGACGGTCCCCGCGGCGATCCGCAGCGGACTCGCGTACGTCACCGAAGACCGCAAGGGCGCCGGACTCAACCTGATCGACACGATCAAGCGGAACATCTCGATCGCCGGCATGCGAAAGCTCGTCAAGGGCGGGTTCGTCGACGGCGACGAGGAGTACCTCGTCGCGAACCGCTACCGCAAGTCGATGAACATCAAGGCGCCGAGCGTCGACGTGGTCGTCGGGAAGCTCTCCGGCGGCAACCAGCAGAAGGTCGTGCTGTCGCAGTGGCTCTTCTCCGACCCCGAGGTGCTCATCCTCGACGAGCCCACGCGCGGCATCGACGTCGGCGCGAAGTACGAGATCTACACGATCATCAACTCCCTCGCGGCGCAGGGGAAGGGCGTGCTGGTGATCTCTTCGGAGCTCCCCGAGCTGCTCGGCATCTGCGACCGCATCTACACCCTCAGCGAAGGCCACATCACCGGCCAGCTGCCCATCGAAGAGGCCACTCCCGAGGCACTCATGGTGCTCATGACGAAGGAAAAGGAAGCCGACCATGTCAGCGCTTGACAACACCGTGACCCCGCAGGGTCCCGCGACGCCGAAGGGTCCCGTCGGCGGCGGAGCCGGCGGCGGTGCCGGCAGCATTCTGCAGTTCTTCACGTCGCGACTGCGTGAGATCGGCATCTTCATCGCCCTGATCGTCATCGTCCTGCTCTTCCAGGCGCTGACCGGCGGGCGCCTGCTCACCGCGGGCAACGTGTCGAACATCATCGTCCAGAACAGCTACATCCTGATCCTCGCGATCGGCATGGTGATGATCATCATCGCCGGCCACATCGACCTCTCGGTCGGTTCGGTCGCCGCCTTCGTCGGTGCGGTCTCGGGTGTGCTGATCGTGCAGTGGGGCCTGCCCTGGTGGCTCGGCATCCTGCTCTCGCTCCTCCTCGGTGCCGTGGTCGGCATGTGGCAGGGCTTCTGGGTGGCGTACATCGGCATCCCCGCGTTCATCGTGACCTTGGCCGGCATGCTGCTGTTCCGCGGTCTCACGCAGATGACCCTCGGCAACACCCAGATCACCCCGTTCCCCACCGAGTACCGTGCACTCGGCGGCGGCTACCTGTTCCCCGACCTGTTCCCGGCTGCGAGCTCGCCCGCCGAATGGATCACCGTCGGGCTCGGTGTGCTGACCCTTGTGCTGTTCGTCGTGTCGCAGGTGCGTCAGCGCGCCAAGCGCGCCGCGCTCGAACTGCAGAACGAGCCGCAGGTCGCCTTCCTCGTCAAGCTCATCGGCGGCGGCGCGCTGATCGCGTACCTCACCTACCTGCTCGGTGTGGCACCGGGGTCGCGCGGCACGCCCATCGTGCTGGTCGTGCTCGGCGTGCTGATCATCGGGTACTCGACCGTCATGAGCCGGAGCGTCTTCGGCCGCCACATCTACGCGATCGGCGGCAACCGCACCGCCGCGAAGCTGTCGGGCATCAACACGCGCCGCGTCGACTTCCTGCTGTTCGTGAACATGGGCGTGCTCGCGGCCCTCGCGGGCATCGTGTTCACGGGTCGCCTGAACTCCGCCGGCCCCGGTGCCGGAAACCTCTTCGAGCTGGATGCCATCGCCGCATCGTTCATCGGCGGCGCCGCGGTGCAGGGTGGTGTCGGCCGCGTGGTCGGCGCGATCGCCGGTGGTCTGGTCATGGGTGTGCTCAACAACGGCATGTCGCTCATGGGTATCTCGACCGACGTGCAGCAGTTCATCAAGGGTCTCGTGCTCCTCCTGGCCGTAGCCTTCGACGTGTGGAACAAGAACCGCACGCGCGGTTGATCCGCGCCTCTCCCGAGACGCCCCGACGCCCCGTGCGCCGGGGCGTCTCGCCGTTCCTGCGGACAATCTAAGGGACAGTCATGTGGACAAAAACCGTGCCTATAATTAGGGCATGCCCGAACAGCGAAGGTATCAAGAGACTCACCCCTGGCTAAACTTCGTCCTCGACCTTGGTCGGCTGGGCCACCGGACTTGGCTTCTCTTGGGCGAAGCGGACTCCAAGTGCCAGCACCTCGCGGGCGCCCCGCTCACGCCCGATGTCGCCGCCGAGATGCACGCGGTGTACCTCAGTAAAGGCATTCATGGGACGACGAGCATCGAAGGCAACACTCTCTCCGAAAGTGAGGTCCGTCAGCGAATCGACGGTGCCCTGCCGCTGCCACGGTCCCGCGAATACCTTGGGTCCGAGATCGACGCTGTGCTGGCGCTCTGTAATGAGCTCGCCAAGGATGTGGAGGACGGTCGGACGCCCGGCCTGAGTGTAGATCGGATCAAGGAGTTCAATCGTCGGCTTCTGGAGGGGCAGCCGGAGAAGCCAGATGTCGTGCCCGGGCAGACTCGAACGCACAGCGTCACGGTTGGCATCAGTTCGTATAGGGGGGCTCCTGCCGAGGATTGCGACTTCTTGCTGGTGAAGATGGTCGACTGGTTGAACGGCATGCAAGCTCCGGTCGACCAGCCGGAGCTTCGATTCCCACTCGCCGTACTCAAAGCGGTCATGGCGCACCTCTACATCGCTTGGATCCACCCGTTCGGGGATGGCAACGGCAGGACCGCGCGACTGATCGAGTTCCAACTCATGATCGAAGCAGGGTCTCCAACGCCCGCCGCTCATCTTCTTTCGAATCACTACAACCGGACGCGCGAGGCCTACCTCGTGGAGCTTGACCGCACGAGTCGCGTGGCGGGATTTCCTGTCGAAGGGTTCATTCAGTATGCGCTCCAGGGTTTCGTTGATGAATTGCGTGAACAGATCGGAGTTGTGCGGGCGCATCAAAAGGACGTTATGTGGCAGAAGATCGTTCATGACAGCTATCGCGATGAGGACACTCCTGCGAAACGCCGTCAGCGTCACTTAGTTCTCGACATGCCTCCCGGAGCGGTCGTAACCCGGGCCAAGTTGCGGGAAGTCAGCACCCGCGTCGCGGGGGAGTACGCCGGGTCCGGTTCCAAGACGGTTACCCGCGACATTAATGAGCTTCTGAGTAGGAAGCTTCTTGTGCGAACCGGCAACGGATTTATGGCGAACCGGGCGGTTGTGGACGCCTTCTTACCCCTGACTCTCCGCAGGGAGGCGTAGTCCACGCCCCCCGCCCCCGTTTCGTTCCTGCGGCAGGATGGAACGGTGACCCCCCGCACGTCCCTCCGCCGCGCCGCCGCGGTGCTCGCCGTGCTCGCGCTGGGCCTCACCGGCTGCACGGCGACGCCGCCGCGTGAGGCCGGCTCGAGCGACGGGGCCGGGGTGATCGGCGTCGCGCTGCCCTCGACCGCCGACGCCGGATGGGAGCACGCGGGGGAGGTCGTGGCATCCGAACTCCGCGATCGTGGCTACCGCGTCGATCTGGAGTACGCCGCCGACGACGCGCGAACGCAGGCCTCGCAGGTGCAGAACATGCTGACCAAGGGGATGGATGCCGTGATCGTCGCGCCCCTGTCCGCCGAGGAGCTCGCGGCGCCCGCCGAACTCGCCGACGAAGACGGCGTTCCGATCGCCCTCCTCGGTCGCGGTCTCGCCGTTTCCGGAGCGGGGTTCGCCGCGGTGGTCGAGCCGGAAGAGCTCGGCCGCGCCCAGGCCCAGGCTCTGCTCGACGCGCTCGACGCCGGGCAGGGGGCGGATGCCACGAACCCGACGCCCACACCCGACTCCGACGCCCCCGACTCCGACGCCCCCGACTCCGACGCATCGGAGACGAACGCATCCGAGGACCCCGCACCGGCCTCCCCGGCCGGACCCGTCGAGCTCACCGTGCTCGCCGGTGCCGCGGACGACGCCTGGGAGCAGCGACGCTTCGCCGCCGCGCGCGAGGCCCTGGCCTCCGCGGTCGACGAGGGGCGCGTCGTGATCACGTCGGGCGCCGCGTGGGACGACGCCGCTGTCGCCGACGATCCGCTCGACGTGTCGGACGCGGCGGAGAAGCGCGCCCGAGTGGTCGTCGCGGACACGGATGCGGAGGGCGAGACGCCCGGCCGCACCGCGTTCCTCGCGCTCGGTGACGACGTCACCCGCGGCATGGTGACCGCGCTCACCACCGACCCGCCCGCGGGCGAGACCCCTTCACCCACGCCTTCGCCGTCGCGCGCGGCCGAGCGTCCGGACCCGATCGTCGTCGGTTCGGGGGCCGACCTCGCCACCGCGCGTGCCCTCGACGCGGGCGTCGTCGCCGCGACCGTGTTCGTCGACACGCGCGATCTGGCCGCGCCGATCGCCGATGCGATCGAGGCGCTGCTCGACGAGCGCGAACCGGTGTCGGACGGCACCGAGATCCCCGGACTGACGGACGCCCCGGCTGTCGCGGTCGGCCCGCAGACCGTTCGTGCCGACGACATCACGCGTGTCCTGCTCGACACCGGCTGGCTGACCCCCGAAGAGCTTTCGGGATAACCCGAACGAGGGCGGGGGCTGCCCGGGCGGCGCGGACGCGGGGCCCACCCCTACCGTGGAACACATGACCACGGCATCCGTTCTTCCGCCTCCTCCGCCGAACCCGCGCGACCGCGACGACTCCGCCACCGCCACCGCCGAGACCATCCCGCTGCCGCCCGCCCAGCCGGTCGTCACCCCCTCGTCACGCGTGCGCATCGCCACCCCCGGGCGCATCGCCGGGGCCGCGGCCCAGATGGCCGCGCTCGGCCTGATCGGCCCGACCGTCTTCGGCGCGCTCTTCGGCATGCTGGGCGGCGGTATCGGACTGCTCTTCGCCCTCCTGATCGGCGTCGTCGTTCTCGTCGCCCTCGTCTACGCCCTCTTCGCGGTGGCCTGGTTCGAACGGGCCCGTGTCGACGGCCTCTACGGCTTCGGCCTCCCGGCGCTCAGCCCACGCCGGAGCCCGCGTCCCGGATTCGTCGGCTTCCTGCACACGGTCTGGCTGCAGGCGATCGACCCCGGCCAGTGGCGCGCGGTGGCCTCGTTCACCATCGGCACGATCCTGGGCCTGGTGACCCTGACCGCCGCAGGTCTCGCCGCGTGGGGCTTCGCCCTGACCATCGCCCCGATCGTCGGGTGGCCGGATACGCGTTTCCTCGGCATCTTCCCGCTCGAGGGGTTCGCTGCGCCCCTCGTCGGTGTCATCGCGCTCGTCGCATCGCTCGCCGCCATCGTCGGACTCGCCGTGCTGCACGGCGTGATCGTCCGCGCGATCTTCGTCCCCTCGCGGGAGGCGGAGCTCGAGGAGCGCGCACGCACCTCCGACACCCGCCGCGCCGGAGCGGTCCGCGCCGCCGAGGTCGAGCGCACGCGCATCGAGCGCGACCTCCACGACGGCGTCCAGCCGCGACTCGTGTCGATCGGCATGACCCTGGGGCTCGCCCAGACCAAGATCGACGACGACCCCGAGACGGCGAAAGCGCTCGTCGCCGAGGCGCACGCCTCGACCAAGTCGGCGATCACCGAACTCCGGCAGCTGGCCCGTGGCATCCATGCCTCGGTGCTCGATGACCGGGGACTGGATGCCGCGCTCTCGGCGCTCGCGTCGCGTTCGCACATCCCCGTGACCCTCGACGTGCGTCTGCCGCGTCGGTGCAGTCGTCCGGCGGAGGCCGCCGTGTACTTCGCGATCGCCGAGGCCCTGACGAATGCGGCGAAGCACTCCCGGGCGACCGGGTGCCGCGTACACGTCCGCCTCCGCGAGGACGGGACCCTCTGGGCCCGGGTCGAGGACGACGGGCTGGGCGGGGCGCGCGTCGTCCCGGGCGGTGGCCTCGACGGCATCGTCAACCGCGTCACCGCCGCCGGCGGCACGGCGCGCATCGACAGCCCGCAGGGCGGACCCACGACCGTGGAGGTGAGCGTCCCGTGCGCATCCTGATCTGCGAAGACTCCGTCCTGCTGCGCGAGGGGCTCGTCCGCCTTCTCGCCGACGACGGTCACGAGGTCGTCGTCGCCCTGCCCGACGCCGACGGGCTCCAGGCCGCGGTCGACGAGCACGCACCCGACCTCTGCGTCCTCGACGTGCGGCTTCCGCCGACCTGGACCGACGAGGGCATCCGCGCGGCGATCGCGCTGAGGTCCCGGCATCCGGGACTCGCGGTCCTCGTCCTCTCGCAGTACGTCGAGGAGCAGTATGCCAGCGACTTGATCGCCGACGGGCAGGGCTCGCTCGGCTACCTGCTCAAGGACCGGGTCGCCGACGTCCGCGACTTCCTCGACGCGGTCGCCCGCATCAGCGGGGGAGCGACCGTCCTCGACCCCGAGGTCGTCGGGCAGCTCCTCGCCCGTCGCCGTCGTGATGAGCGGCTGCAGAGCCTGACGGAGCGGGAACGCAGCGTGCTCGCGCTCATCGCGGAAGGCCGGTCGAACCAGGCCATCGCCGCGGCGCTCTTCGTGAGCGAGGCCAGCGTCGAGAAGTACATCACCGCCATCTTCACCAAGCTCGGCCTGGAGCAGGACGAGACCGGCAACCGCCGCGTCATCGCCGCCCTCGTGCACCTGGGCCACGACCACACCGGAGCAACGTCATGACCACGCAGACCCCCGTCGACCAGGCTCCTCTCGAGCCGACCCCTCCGCCGGCTCCCACCTCGCGCCGGGGAACCGTCCTGGCAGTGTCGATCGTCACGATCGTCGTCGGAGCGATCGCCCTCGTCGGCACGGTGGGCGGCACCGCGATCACCGCGGCGGCCACGCTCTCCGACACACGATCCGGCGTGCAGGCGGGCTCGGTGTCGGCGCGCGGCCTCACCGATCTCTCGGTCGACGTCGCCGGAGGCTCGCTCACCATCGAGTACGGCGACGGCGCGGACGCGACGCTCGAGGCCGGGGACGCCCGCCGCGGCGGTTGGACGTTCGAACGCACGGGCGACACCCTGCGCGTGTCGTCGCCGCGTGGCGCATTCGTCGACTGGGACCGCAGCCCCGGGGCGACGCTGACCCTCCCGCGCAGTCTGAAGGGCGCGCCGCTCGACGGGCGTATCGACGTCACGGGTGGGACGCTCGACCTCGATGCCGAGATGCGCGCGCTGACGGTGAACCTGGCCGGCGGTGCGGTCGACCTGTCCGGGAGCGCCGAGACCCTCGCGGTCACGGTCGCCGGCGGCGCCGCCACGGCCGACGTCGAGGATGTCGACACGGCGACCTTCGAGGTCGCCGGCGGTGAGCTGACGGCGGGGTTGAGCGGTGCGACCCCCAGCCGCACGACGGTCACGGTCACGGCGGGATCCGCCGACATCACGCTGCCCGACGACGAGTACCGGGTCGTGAACCAGGACGGTATCGGCTCGGTCGACAACAGCCTGCGCACCTCGTCGTCGGCGAAGGCCGTCGTCGACGTCGAGGCGGCCCTGGGCCAGGTGTCGCTGTCGTCCTGAGCGCTGCGCTCTCAGAGGGCCTCTTCTCGTCGCCGAGCGACGGGGAGGGGCCCTTCTCGCGCGGGACGGGGACGCGCGACGACCAGCGACAGCAGGACGAGTGCGATGCCGAGAGCCTGAAGCGGGGCGAGGGACTCTCCGCCGACGAGCACCCCGAGCACGACCCCGGTCACCGGGTTGAGCAGCCCGATGATCCCGACGGTGCCCGCCGGCAGGTGGCGAAGCCCGGTGAACCAGCACACGAACGCCAGCGCGGTGGCGACGACGGCGATCCCCGCGTAGGCCGCGCCGCCGATCGCATCCACGCGCGGGGGCGGCCCCTCGACGATCGCCGCGGCGACCACGAGCGCGATCCCTCCGGCGATGAGCTGCCATGACGTCGTCGCGAGCAGCGGGGTGTCGTCGCGCCACCGGGTGGTGAGGATCGCCCCGAGCGACGACGCGAGCAGAGCGATGACGGATGCCGCGACCCCGGCGGGCGACACGGCGCCGGCCCCGAGCCCGACGACCAGCAGCACCCCCGCGATGCCGAGCACGGCCCCGGCCGCCCACCGCGCAGTCGGGCGCTGGGACAGGAGAGGCCAGGCGATGCCGGCCAGGGCGAGCGGGGCCAGCGCCATGATCGACGCCGCGATGGACGATGGGAGCAGTTGCGCCGCGAGGTAGACAAGCACGAAGAAGGCGCCGAAGTTCAGCAGTCCCAGGACGGGGGCCCGCCACCACCATGAGCCGCGCGGCCGGCGTCGGGCGATCGCCCACAGCAGGAGTCCGGCGGGCAGGGCGCGCAGCGCCGCGCCCCAGAGCGGTGCGTCGGGTGGGAGCAGGTGCCGCGTGACCACGTAGGTGGCACCCCACGCGATCGGGGCAACCGCGGTGATCGCGACGAGGCGCCATTTACCTTCCATGGAAGACAGTATAGTTTCCGCGGAAGGTATCATGGATGCCATGACCGACCACGTCGATGAACTCGTCGCGCAGTGGGCCGCTGAGCGCCCCGACGTCGACGCCTCGCCGATGCAGATCATCGGGCGCATGAGCCGGCTCGTCGACCGCCTCGAGGCCGAGCTGCTCGTCGTGTTCCGGCGCTACGGCCTGGGCGAGGGGGAGTTCGACATCCTCGCCGCGCTCCGTCGAAGCGGTGAGCCCTTCGCGTGCGCCCCCGGCGAGCTTGCGCGGCACACGATGGTGACCACCGGCGCGGTGACCAAGCGTGTCGACCGGCTCGTGGCATCCGGGCTCGTGTCGAGGAGCGCGAGCGACGACGACGGCCGCGGTCGGGTGGTGTCGCTCACTCCGGCGGGTCGGCGGGTCATCGACGAGGCGCTGGTCGCCCACGTCGAGAACGAGGAGCGCCTGCTGTCGGCGCTCCGTCCGGCCGACCGTCGTGTGCTGGAGGCGCTGCTGCGCAACTGGGGGTCTGCCCTCGGCGTGTAAGCGCTGAGGCTGCGCTGACGCTTCCGGTGCCGCCGCCGTGCCCGTGCCTTGTTTGCCCCCGTTCGTCGTGCGGCGCATGCTGCGGCGACCACGTGCGGCAAGTGACGCCCCGACGCCGTCGCGCCCGTGCCTGGTTTGCCCCTACTTGTCGTGCGGCGCGTGCTTGGGCGACGAAGTGCGGCAAGTGACGCCCCCGACGCCGTCGCGCCGGTACCTGGTTTGCCCC
This sequence comes from Microbacterium sp. Kw_RZR3, assembly GCF_029222405.1. Lineage (NCBI taxonomy): Bacteria > Bacillati > Actinomycetota > Actinomycetes > Micrococcales > Microbacteriaceae > Microbacterium > Microbacterium sp. Kw_RZR3. Next base: position 59,368 of record NZ_JARHXC010000200.1, read on the forward strand.
TACTTGTCGTGCGGCGCGTGCTCGGGCGACGAAGTGCGGCAAGTGAGGCTTCCCGACGCCGGCGCCCCCGGCGCCTCAGTTGCCCATGTTTGTCGCGTGGCGCGTGCTCAGGCGACGAATTGCGGCAACTCACGCACGTGGCTTCCGCTACGACAAGCCGCCCGTACGGGCGATCGCCTCGCATGGCGCATCCCGCGCGCGACTCACGCGCCCTTCAGCGCCTTCGCGATGCGCTGGATCGACACGGGTTCCGCCGTACCGAGGCGCTGGGCGAAGAGGCTCACTCGCAGCTCCTCCAGTAGCCACCGCGTCTGCACGAGGTTCGCGGGAGCGTCGGCGGGCAGGGGGATGACGCCACCCGCCTCGGTGAACGCGGTCGCGGAGCGCTCGTACTCAGTCTGCCGCTGGCGGTCGCGGCCCGGATTGTCCGAGAGCGTCTTCACCCGCTCGAGTGCACCGGCGAGGTAGCGGGGGTAGTGCTGTAGGCGCGGGATGCCGGTGCGCGAGAGGAAGCCGGGAAACAGCAGCCCCTTCACCTGGCCGCGCACGTCGTTGAGCGCTCCGAGGAGCGTCATCGATGCGGCATCCTTCATCGCCCTCTCGACCTCGCGCTGCGCGAGCAGGATCTTCGCGGCGAGCGACACCGTCTGGAACGTCCGCTCCACCGAAACGGAAGAGAACGCGTCGCGCACCCGCTCGAAGTCCCCTCGTGTGCGCACGGCGCCGTCGCTCCCGAGGATGTCGTCGGCCAGGGCCACGCGCGCATCCTCGATCAGCGCCTTGGCGTTCTGGTACGGGGATGCCGCGAGCGCGAGCTTCTCGTTCGCGGTGAGGTGGTCGAGAACGTAGGTGGCGGGGGAGGGGACGGCCAGCAGCATCAGGCGACGGATGCCGGCCCGCGTGAGCCGCGCGGCGTCGTCGGGCGTCGCCTCGACGCGCAGAGCGACGCTGTCGCCCTCGTCGACGAGCGCCGGGTAGCCGCGTACGACGCCGCCGGCGACGGGGGTGTCGACGACCTCGGTGAGCTCGTCGAGGTCCCAGGTGGTGAGCTTCGTGCGCGAAGCGAACGCGGGGGAGGCCTGGGCGACCTTCGCGGCCCTCTGCGGGGGCCGAGAGATCGTCGACTCGACGCTGGAGCGCGCCCGGTCGGCCAGTCGTCGCTGCAGCGCACCGAGGTCGCGGTCGCTGCCGACCGCCCGGCCCCGGGCATCGACCGCTCGGAACGAGGGGAGGAGGTGCGCGGGAACGCGCTCGAGCTCGAAGTCAGCCGCGCTCACCCGCTGGTTCGCGACGCGCTGCACCAGGGCGGCGAGGGCGTCGACGAGCGTCGTCTTCGGGAGGCCGTTCGCGTGCTCGGGGCCCTTCTCGGCGAGTTCGGCCGAGAACTTCTCCGCCCAGTCGGCGGCCGGCACCACGTTGCGGCGGATGGTCTTCGGCAGGGCGCGAAGCAACGCGGTGACGAGCTCGTCGCGCATGCCGGGCACCTGCCAGTCGAAGCCGTCGGGGCGCAGCTGCGCGAGCAGGGGCAGCGGAACGACGACCGTGACGCCGTCGTCGGGGGCGCCCGGCTCGAAGCGATACGCGAGGTTCAGCGTCTGGTCGCCCTGTCGCCAGCGCGCGGGGAAGGCCCGATCGTCGCCCTGCGCCCGGTCTCCGGTGAGGTCGGACTCGCGCAGGTCGAGCAGGTGCGGTGTGCGGTTCGAGGCATCCTTCCACCAGGTCTCGAACGAGCGGACGTCGGTGACGTCGGCGGGGATTCGCGCGTTGTAGAACGCGAACACCGCCTCGTCGCCGATGAGGATGTCACGGCGGCGCTCGCGCTCCTCGATCTTCTCGAGCAGGCGGCGCTGCTCGACGTTGCGGCGGAGGAACGCCGTGAGGCGCTTGTCGAGGACCGAGGGGTCCCACTCGCCCTCGACGAGTGCGTGGCGGACGAACATCTCGCGCGCGAGCGGACGATCGAAGCGCGCGAGCTGCACACGACGACGGCCGACGAGCTCGACCCCGAAGAGCGTGACCGTCTCGTAGGCGGCGGCGAAGCCGGCATCCTTCGACCAGTGCGGCTCGCTCAGCGAGCGCTTCACCAGGTCGGGGGCGAGTTCCTCCGCCCACGCGGGGTCGACGGCGGCGACCGTCCGCGCGAACAGGCGCGAGGTCTCGACGAGCTCGGCGGCCATCACAGCCGAAGGACGCTTCTTCTTCAGCCCCGAGCCGGGGAAGATCGTGAACCGCGCGCCGCGGGCGCCGATGTACTCGCCCTTGACGGGGCGTGCGTCGCCCGGGGTCTTGCGGTCCTTGGCCTGCGCCATCGTGCGCGGATCCAGGATGCCGATGTGCGACAGCAGTCCGGAGAGGATCGCGCGGTGGATGGCGTCGCCGGCGGCGTGGCCCTCGGGGGCGGCTGTGTCGTGGCGCTCGTCGCGACGGCTCGCGGACCGGGACGGGTCCGACGTGGGCGGGAGGGCCCGGGTCCGGTCCCGCCGGCCGGTGCTGTCACGCCCGGCGCTGTCGCGGTCTCCGGACCCCCGCTCGCCGCCGAGCGACCGCAGCTGCCGGTGCACGTCGACCCACTCGCGCACGCGCACGTAGTTGAGGTGCTCGCTCCGGCAGAGGCGCCGGAACGCGCTCGAACCGAGCTCCGCCTGCTTCTCCTGCAGGTACTCCCACAGGTTCAGCAGCGAGAGGAAGTCACTGGTCGGATCGGTGAACCGGGCGTGGAACCGGTCGGCCTCCTCGCGGCGGTCCTCGGGGCGCTCGCGCACGTCCTGGATGGACATGCCGGAGACGATCGCGAGGACCTCGGCCGAGACGTCGTTCCGGCGCGCCTCGATGAGCATTCGCGCGAAGCGCGGGTCGATCGGCAGCCGCGCGATCTCGCGGCCGATCTCGGTGAGGCGGGGACCGTCTTCGCGCCCGCCACCGCGCGACGGGTCGCGATCGGGTCGGTCGTCGCGCGAGCGCGCCCCCGGCGCCGGCACCTTCACGGCACCGAGCTCGACGAGCAGGTCGAACGCCGCCTTCACACCGCGCGAGTCGGGCGGGGTCAGGAACGGGAACGCCTGGATGTCGCCGAACCCGAGCGAGAGCATCTGCAGGATCACGGATGCCAGCGACGTGCGCAGGATCTCGGGTTCGGTGTACTCCGGCCGACGCGTGAAATCGTCCTCGGAGTAGAGGCGGATCGCGACACCGGGCGACGTGCGCCCCGCGCGACCGGATCGCTGCTGCGCCGAGGCCTGGGACACGGCCTCGATCGGCAGTCGCTGGATCTTCGACCTGTTGCTGTACCGCGAGATGCGGGCTGTGCCGGTGTCGACGACATACCGAATGCCGGGGACGGTGAGACTCGTCTCGGCGACGTTGGTGGCGAGGATGACACGGCGGCGAACGCCCGCGACGGTGGAGCGCTCGAACACCCGGTGCTGCTCGGCGGCGGACAGACGCCCGTAGAGGGGCAGCACCTCGGTCGGCGCGGCGTCCTTCTGATACGCCCCGCGGATGGCATCCGCCGCATCCCGGATCTCCGCCTCGCCCGGGAAGAACACGAGCACGTCGCCCGCGGGCTCGCGGTCGAGCTCGCGGAGCGCCGCCACGACGGCCCCGACCTCGTCGGCGTCGTCGCCGTCGCGCGTCGCGCGGGCCGAACTCCTGACTTTCTGCGGCGCTGCGACCCCGCGGCCACGGGATGTCGCGGCGTCGGAGCCGTCGGCATCCGGATCCTCAGGAGTTTCGCCCGCACCGTCGGCGCCATCCAGCGGCCGGTACCGGATCTCGACCGGATAGGTCCGCCCCGACACCTCGATCACGGGCGCCGGCACCGGCTCGCCGCCCGGCTCGGCGGGCGCGGCGGAGAAGTGCCGCGCGAAGCTCTCGGGGTCGATCGTCGCCGAGGTGACGATGACCTTGAGGTCGGGGCGCTTCGGCAGGATGCGCCGGAGGTATCCGAGCAGGAAGTCGATGTTGAGCGAACGCTCGTGCGCCTCGTCGACGATGATCGTGTCGTAGCGGCGCAAGAGCCGGTCGCGGTGGATCTCGTTGAGCAGGATGCCGTCGGTCACGAGCGCTACGCGGGTGTCGGCCGACACCTTGTCGGTGAAGCGCACCTTATAGCCGACGGTGGAGCCGAGGGGTACCTGCATCTCTTCGGCGATGCGCTCGGCGATCGTGCGCGCGGCGATGCGGCGGGGTTGCGTGTGCGCGATCGAGGTGCGGCCGAGCTCGAGGCAGATCTTCGGCAGCTGCGTGGTCTTGCCCGACCCGGTCGCGCCGGCGACGATCACGACCTGGTGGTCGCGGATGGCGCGCGCGATCTCGTCCCGCGCGGCGCTGACGGGCAGCTCGGGCGGGTAGACGATCACGGGTTCGACAGACACAGCCTTCCAGCCTATCGCGGGGTGGCGCCTCCGCGTCCGGCTTCGACTGTTCGCGTCAGCGCGTGAGTTGTCGCGATTGGTCGCGTCGGGCGGGGTGTGGCGTGCATGTGCGGCAAGTCAGTGTGACGTTCGAGTGCCCGCGGAGCGTTCATTTGCCGCGAGTGGTCGCGTCGGGCGGGGTGTGGCGCACATATGCGGCACCTCAGTGTCGGGCCGTGTGGGTTTCGCGAGCGGAGGCGGCGGCTCCGACTCGCGTGGATTGCCGCAATGTGTCGCTTCGGAGGGCGGAGAAGCGACGTTCTCCGGCAAATCACGCGAACGGGCGTCAGGGCATCGCGGCCTTCGCGGCCAGGATCCGGGTCACCGCCGCGTCCACCTTCGCGGCGAACGCGCTGTCCTTCTGCGCCTTCGACAGCACGGCCTGGTGCATCTCGGGGTAGACCGACGAATCGGCCGAGACGAGCAGCAGGTCGATCCCCGCCTCGACGGCGAGCGTCGCTCGGTCGGCGGGCGACCACGCCTGGACCTGCTGCGCGGCGGAGAGGTCGTCCGTGGTCACGACCCCGTCGAAGCCGACCGTGTTGCGAAGGACCCCGACCACCGTGGGCGAGAACGCGGCGGGCGCCGACGAGTCGATCTTGTCGTAGATCGCGGTCGACAGCATGACCACCGCCGGTCCCTCCGGCAGCACCGTCGAGTACACGCCGACGTCGGCGCCGTCGGCCGTGACGAGTTCGTCCGTCACCCCCGCGGTCGTGTCGGTGTTGTCGCCCACGTGCCCGAGCCCCGGGAAGTGCTTGAAGGTCGGCAGGACGCCGCCGTCGCGCATCCCGGCGGCGAACGCCCCGGCCTTGGCTGCCACCGTCGGCCCGTCGTAGCCGTACTCGCGCTGCAGCTCGCCGATCGGCGGGTTGCTCTGCGCGGTCTCGGGGCTCGTGACGATGTCGGCGACGGGTGCGAGGTTCATGTTCACGCCGGCTTGCGCGAGCTGCCCGCCCCAGGTCGCGGCGTTGCTGCGCAGGGTCGCGTCGTCCTGCTGCCCCTGGTCGACCGCGGAGGGGATCTCATCGAACCCGGGGCCGCTCAGCACCTGGACCTCGCCGCCCTCCTGATCGGTGGACACCCACAGCAACGGTTGACCCGCGGCCTGCGCCGAGGTGAATGTCGACACGAGCTGGGCGGTCGCCTGCGCGCCGGCATCCGATCTCCCGTGTAGGAAGATCCCGCCGATGTGATCGTCCGCGACCGCTGAGAGGGTGGTCTGGTCGGCTCCGTCGACGGACGTGCCCACCATGAACATCTGCCCGACCCTGTCGTCGAGGCTCATCCCCGCGAGCGGGTCGGTCGTGGGCGTCGGCGTGGGTGTCGGTGAGGGAGAGGGGGATGCCGTCGGACTCGGCGTCGGAGCAGGCTCGGGGACGCACCCGGTGAGCGCGAGCGCGGTGAGCACGAGAAGGGCGCAGGTCCGTGTGGCGGTTTTCACCCTCCGATGTTCTCGCACCGGGCGTCGGAACCTCGGACCCTTGCGCCGGGACTCGCCGCGCCTCCGCGCGGGCGGGCCTCAGCCGTGCCCCACCGAGCGCCGCACCTCGGCCCCGGCGCGACGCCGTCGTCGCGGTCGCGCGGGCCTCCGCCGCACCCACCGAGCGCCGCATCTCAGCCCCGGCGCGACGCCGTCGCCGCGGTCGGGCGGACCTCAGCCGTTCCCGCGCGAACAGGTCGCCTGGTCGGCCTTGCTCCCGCTGACGTTCCCCGGCAGTTCGACGACCTCGGGGCCGGGGGTGGCATCCGTCGCTCCGGGCGTCGGGGTCTCGGGCGCCGTGGGCTCGGCCGTGGGGGCCGAGGGGTCGAGCGTCACGCCCTCGTTCGCGCCGAGCTCACCGGTCAGCGCGATCGGGGCGTTGCGGGCGAGGGCATCCCACAGGACGGCGGCACCGTCGAGGTCGGGAACGACCTTGTCGCTGTCGTCGGGGTCCGGCAGCACCGGGTACTGCACGAAGGTCGTGTCGCTGAGCGGAACGTCCTTGAGGGTGTACGCCAGCTGCGCGATGCGGACGGGGTCGGCGAGGCTCTCGCTCGGGGTGACGTTGTTGACCGCGGTGTTCGCGAGCCCCAGCAGGGTTGCGGGGTTGGAGAGCACCTCTTCGCTGCGCACCTTGTTGAGCAGCCGCGAGAGGTACTGCTGCTGGTTGCCGATGCGGGCGAGGTCGCTGCCGTCGCCGATGCCCTTGCGCGTGCGCAGGAACGCCAGGGCGTCGTATCCCTGCACGACGCGCGGGCCGGGCTCCCAGTTGATCCCGGCGTCGTAGTCGTTGATGCCGTCTCCGCCGATGCACACCTCGACCCCGCCGACGGCGTCGGTGATGTTCACGACGTTGCCGAAGCTCACCTTCGCGGCGAAGGGGATCTGCTGACCCGTGAGGTTCGACACCGTGCTGGCGACGCACGCGAGGCCGCCGGCCTCGTACGCCGTGTTGATCGACGCCTTCCACGCCCCGGACGACACCGAGCCGTCCTCGTTGGTGCACTCCGGGATCTCGAGCCGCAGGTCGCGCGGGAACGAGACGACGGTGGCGCGGCGCGGAGCCTCGGACACGTGCACGAGGAGGTTGACGTCGTTGCGGATGCCCTCGGCCTCGGGATCGCTGCAGCGTTCGCCGAAATCGTCCTTGACCTGGTCGTCGCACTCGTCGGTTCCGACGATGAGCACGTCGAACGCGCCCGCGTACTCGCTCAGCGACGGGGCTTGCGAGGGGGCGTCGGGGAGCGGCACCGCGGCCTCCTGCAGGCGCTGCGACAGCATCCAGGCGTAGACGCCGCCGACGGCGACCGCGGCGACGACGGCCACGGTGAGGCCGATGGCGAGCAGTTTCAGTCCTCGGCGCCAGCCCGAATCGGGGCGGCGGCGGGCGTGAGCGGCGGAGGGTTCGGGGGGCACGGCGTCAGTAAACCACGCCGCTCGCAAAGAACCCCGGACGTGCGCGACGGGGCGGCCGATGGCATCCGGCCGCCCCGCGCGTGCGTGTGGTGTTACTGACCGCCCTCGGTGAGGGTCACGTCGATCGGCGTGTAGTCACCGTCGACGGTGACGCCCTCGTCCTTCAGCTCGGACAGCGCCTTGTCGATGTACTCGTTCGAGTACGCGGAGTCGGCCGGCTCGGTCGTGATGAGGTTGAGGCCGTCCTGGTTGACCGCCTTCAGCGCGCCCTGGACCGTCTTGTCCCACGCGGCGGAGTCGATCGTGCCGAAGTCACCGCCGGTCCAGATGAGCTTGTTGACCTCGTTCATCTGCCACAGCTGGTGCACGGGTCCCACGGGGAACGCGTTCACACCGGGAGCCGTCGCGGCCTTGTAGGTGATGTCCGCCGCCTCGGTGGGGTTGTCGCGCGCGAAGACCCAGCCCTTCGTGACGGCCTTGAGGAAGCGCGTGGCGGCGTCGGCGTACGCGGGGTCGTCGGAGAGACGCTTCGTGTCGGCCCAGATCGCGTCCTGCAGCATGGCGCCGGCGGTGTCCTGGTACGAGATGACGTTGATGTCGTCCATCGTGTAGAGCTTGCCGGTGGCGGGGTTCACCGTCTCGAGCAGCTGCGCGAGCTCGTTGTACGTCATCGCCTGGGCGGCATCCACGTCCTTGTCGAGGAGCGCGTTCATCGAGAAGTCCTGCGTGGTGATCTTCACCGTCGAGGCGTCGAGGCCCTTGTCGGCCATGGCGGCGAAGATCTCCCACTCGTTGCCGAAGCCCCACGAGCCGATGCGCTTGCCCTCGAAGTCGTCGACCTTCGCGATGCCGGAGTCCTTCCACGACACCTGGGTCGTCCCGGACTTCTGGAACACCTGCGCGATGTCGGTGAGCTCGACGCCCTGGTTCTCCATCGTGCCGAGGACCTTGGGCACCCAGGCGACCGCGAAGTCCACGTCTCCGGCGACCAGCGCGTCCTGCGGCACGATGTCACCGCCCGAGGGGACGACGTCGACCTTGTCGAAACCCTCCTCCTGGAAGTAGCCCTTGTCGAGGGCGACGTAGTACCCCGCGAACTGCGCCTGGGGCAGCCACTGCAGCTGCAGCTTCACCGAGGTGAGCGGGGTGAAGTCGGCGTCGGATGCCGCGGGTGCGGAGCTGCCGCCGGAGCAGGCGGAGAGCGCGAGGGCGGCGACGCTGACGCCGGCGATCGCGCCGAGCGTGCGTCGGATGCTGTGTCTCATGGAAGGTCCTTCCGGTTCGGGTGGAGCGTGTGGCGGGTGGTGCAGGCTCTTTCGTCGCGGGGTGGATGCCGATCAGCCGCGCGCGCGTCCCGCACCGAGGCGGCGCGCGACGAGGCGTTCGAGCAGTGACGTGACGAGGAAGAAGACGAGGCCGATCACGATGCCTCCGCCCACGAACGCCCAGGCGAGGGAGGCGCGTCCGGACTTGGCGTAGGTGGCGATCGCCGTGCCGATGCCGTCGGCGGGTCCGCCGAAGTACTCGGCGACGAGGGCGGAGATGACGGCGAGGGATGCCGCGACCCGCACGCCCGTGACGAGGTACGGCAGGGCCGTCGGCAGCGTGAGACGCAGGAACGTCTGCCCTCCGCTGGCGGCGGTGGCGCGGAAGAAGTCGCGCTGGACCGGGCGGGTCTGGCGGAGTCCGCGGAGTGTGTTGACGAACACGGGAACGAACGCGGCGATCGCGGCGACGGCCTGTCGGCCGAACTGGCTCGACGCGCCGAACATCGTGTTGAAGATGGGGGTGAGCGCGACGATCGGCACGACGGCGAGGGCCGCGACCAGGGGCGCAGTCATGCCGTCGACGGGGCGCCAGGTGGCGGCGAGAGCGGCGAGCAGGATCGCGAGCAGGCTTCCCGCGACGAGTCCGACGAGGGCGTTGGTTCCGGTCACCCCCGCAGCCTCGGCGATGAGGCCGAATCGCTCGACGAACTCGGCGGCCACGGCGAACGGATCGGGCAGCATCCGCGGGGCGCTGCCCGAGGCGACGAACGCGTACCAGGCGGCGAGTCCCGCGATGCCGACGACGATCGGGGCGAGCAGGCGTGCCCAGCCGGGGAGGCGGACGGCGTTCATCGCTCGTTCGCCCGCTGCACGGGCGAGCCGTGGAGTGCTTCGCGCACCGCGGTGACGCGGGCGAAGTACTCGGGGGACTCGCGGAGGAGGTCGTCGCGGGCGCGGCCCGGGCGCGTGTCGACGATGTCGGTGATGCGTCCGGGGCGCGGGCTCATCACCACCACCCGGTCGGAGAGGAACACGGCCTCGGGGATCGAGTGGGTGACGAACACGACCGTCGCTCCGGTCTCGGCGGCGATCCGGGCGAGCTCGCTCTGCAGATGCTCGCGGGTCATCTCGTCGAGCGCGCCGAACGGCTCGTCCATCAGCAGCAGCTTCGGCGAGGCCGCGAGGGCGCGGGCGATCGCGACGCGCTGTTGCATGCCGCCGGACAGCTGGTCGGGGTATCGCCCGACGAAGTCGGTCAGACCCACGAGCTCGGCGAGCTCGGCGACGCGAGCGTCGCGGCGGCTGCGGGTCCACCGGTGCAGTTCGAGAGGCAGCGCGATGTTCGCCGCGACGGTACGCCAGGGGAGAAGACCCGCCTGCTGGAACGCGATGCCGTAGTCCTGGTCCAGTCGCGCTTGCCGTGCCGTCTTCCCGGCAAGGGAGAGCTCGCCGCTGGTTGCGGTGTCGAGGTCCGCGATCAGGCGGAGCAGAGTCGATTTGCCGCAGCCGGAGGGGCCGATGAGCGAGACGAACTCGCCGGCCGCGATGTCGAGGTCGACGTCGGTCAGGGCGATCACCTCACCCCCCGCGCTCGGGAAGACCTTTCCGAGCCCGCGGGCCCGAACAGCGGTGTCGGTGGTCATGCGGTGTCCTCCCCGCGACGGAAACGATGAAGGGCCACGCCGACCAGGGCGACGCCGCCGGCGGCGACGAGTCCCATCACGACGGTGCCGAAGGTGGGAGCCCAGGGCGCGGCGGGGTCGGACGACGCCTGCCCCGCGAGCTGGATGAGCATGCGGCCGATCCCGCCGCGCAGGCCCATCGACACCTCGGCGACGACGGCACCGACGACGGCGGATGCCGCGGCCAGGCGGAGCGCGGGGAGCAGGTGCGGCACGGCGGCGGGAAGGCGCAGGTGCACGAGGGTCTGCCACCACCCGGCGGAGCTCGAACGCATGAGGTCGAGGTGGAGGGCGTCCGGGGCTTCCAGCCCGCGGAGCATGCCGACCGCGACGGGGAAGAACGCGAGGTACGACGCGATCAGCGCGACCGAGAACCATTGCGGCCAGGGGAAACCGGAGCGATCGATCTGCGTGCCGAGCGCGTTGACCACCGGCGCGAACGCGATGAGCGGCACGATCTGGCTCACGACGATCCAGGGCAGCAGTCCCGCCTCGACCAGGCGCCACCGCTGCATCGCGATCCCCAGCAGCGAGCCGACGACGACGCCGATCAGCCACCCCAGCGCGGCGAGGCCGAGGGTGGTTCCCGCGGCCTGGACCACCGACAGCAGCAGCGGCGGCGTGTCCCCTCCGCTGGTCGGCGCGAACATCCGCGCGATCATGTCCCACACGTGCGGCATGGCACGGTCGTGCGTGCGGGGGAGCAGGATGACGCCCGACCCGGCCGATCCGTCCCCGCCCACGGTCACGCCGTCCGCCGGCCCGAGGAACTTGTAGAGCTCCCAGAGGGCGATGACCGCCGCCACCCCGGCCGCACCCCAGCCGATCCGGGCCGCCGCGGTGCGTCCGCGTGCGGACGCTGCTCTCCCGACGATCGCGGTTTCGCCGGGCGTGACGACCTGATCGGTCACGGGGCGCTCACCGCTTCGCCGTGACGTGCTCGGACAGGGCCGGGATCACGGTCTCGCCGTACACCCGCATCGTCTCCTCCTTGTTGTCGTGCTGGAGGTAGCCGGCGAACTGCGTCACGCCGAGGGCGCGAAGCTTCTCGAGCTTGGCGATGTGCTCCTCGGCCGTCCCGAGCACGCAGAAGCGCTCGACGATCTCGTCGGGCACGAAGTCGACGTGGTCGTTGTCGCTCTTGCCGTGCGAGTTGTAGTCGTACCCGGTGCGCCCGGCGATGTAGTCGGTGAGGGCCGCGGGCACATCGGAGCCGTCGCCGTACTTCGCGACGATGTCGGCGACGTGGTTGCCGACCATGCCGCCGAACCATCGGCACTGCTCGATCATGTGCGCGCGCGACTCGGGGGTGTCGTCGCCGATGTACATCGGGGCGGCGACGCAGAACGCGATCTCGTCGGGGTCGCGGCCGACGTTCTCGGCGGCCTGGCGGACCGTCTTGATCATCCACTCGGCGATGTCGAGGTCGGCCAGCTGCAGGATGAAGCCGTCGCCGACCTCTCCGGTGAGCTTCAGCGCGAGAGGTCCGTAGGCGGCGACCCACACGTCGAGCTTCGACCCGCGGCTCCACGGGAATTGCAGGGTCGCGCCGTTGTACTCCACGGCCCGGGAGTTGCCGAGCTCGCGGATGACGTGGATCGACTCCCGCAGCGCCTTCAGCGTCGTGGGGCGCCCGTTCGTCACGCGCACGGCCGAGTCTCCGCGGCCGATGCCGCAGATCGTGCGATTGCCGTACATCTCGTTGAGGGTGGCGAAGGTGGACGCCGTGACGGTCCAGTCGCGGGTCGCGGGGTTCGTCACGAACGGGCCGACCGTCACGCGGCGTGTGGCCGCGAGAATCGCCGAGTGCACGACGTACGGCTCCTCCCACAGCAGGTGCGAGTCGAAGGTCCAGACATGGCTGAAGCCGTGCGCCTCGGCGAGCTGCGAGAGCTGAATCGTGCGGGCCGCGGGCGGGTTGGTCTGCAGGACGACACCGAAATCCATGGGTTCTCCTCTCAGACCAGGTACTGGCTCAGGCCGCGCTTGACGAAGCGCCCGTCGCCCTTGGCGCCGATGTACGCGCCGTCGTCGACGACGACCTTGCCGCGCGAGATGACGGTGTCGACGTGTCCGTCGATCTCGTAGCCCTCCCACGCGGAGTGGTCCATGTTCATGTGGTGGGTCTTGCCCACCCCGATCGAGGTGTGCCCGGCCGGGTCGTAGACGACGATGTCGGCATCCGCACCCGGGGCGATGACGCCCTTCTTGCCGTACATGCCGAACATGCGCGCGGGCGTCGTGCTGGTCAGCTCCACCCAGCGCTCGAGCGTGATCTGGCCCGTGACGACGCCCTGGTACATGAGGTCCATGCGGTGCTCGACCGAGCCGATGCCGTTGGGGATCGCGCGGAAGTCGCCCTGGCCGAGCGTCTTCTGGTCCTTCATGCAGAAGGGGCAGTGGTCGGTAGACACCATCTGGATGTCGTTGGTGCGCAGCGCCTGCCACATGTGGTGCTGGTGCCCTTCGTGCTTCGACCGCAGGGGAGTGGAGCACACCCACTTGGCGCCCTCGAAGTCGCCCCACTCCTCGCTCGAGGCGCCGAGCTGGTCTTCAAGTGAGAGGTACAGGTACTGCGGGCAGGTCTCACCGAACACGTTCTGTCCGTTGTCGCGCGCCCACGCGAGCTGCTCCACCGCCTGCTTCGCGCTGACGTGCACGACGTAGAGGGGAGCCCCGGTGAGGTTCGACAGCATGATCGCGCGATGCGTGGCCTCTTCCTCCATCTGCCACGCGCGGGCGACGCCGTGGAAGTACGGCGAGGTCTTGCCCTTCTCGATGAGCTGCTCGGCGAGCACGTCGATGACGGGGCCGTTCTCGGCGTGCATCATCGTCAGCAACCCGGTGTCGGCCGCGACCTGCATCGCGCGGAGGATCTGCGCGTCGTCCGCGTAGAAGACACCCGGGTACGCCATGAACATCTTGAAGCTCGAGATGCCCTCGTCGATCAAGCCGGGAAGAGCGGCCAGGGAGTCGGCATCCACCCCTCCGACGATCTGGTGAAAGCCGTAGTCGATCGCGCAGTTGCCGGCGGCGAGTTCGTGCCAGTGCGCGAGGCCGTCCTGCACGCGCTCGCCGGCGCGTTGCACGGCGAAGTCGACGATGGTCGTGGTTCCGCCCCAGGCCGCGGCGCGGGTGCCCGTCTCGAAGGTGTCCGAGGCGCTGGTGCCGCCGAACGGCAGCTGCATGTGCGTGTGCGCGTCGATGCCGCCCGGGATGACGTACTTCCCGGTCGCGTCGATGACGGTGTCGACGGATGCCGTGAGGTCATGGCCGAGCAGGGTGGAGCCGGGGGCGAGGACGGCGGCGATCGTCTCGCCGTCCAGCAGCACGTCGGCGGCGCTCCGGCCGGTCGCCGAGACGACCGTGCCGCCCGAGATGAGGGTGGTGCCCATGATCAGGCCTCCACGATCTCGCCGTAGGTGTCGGGCCGGCGGTCGCGGTAGAACTGCCAGTCGTCGCGCATCTGCTGCACGAGGTCCATGTCGAGGTCGCGGATGAGCACCTCCTCGTGCTCCGACGAGCCGACGGCGCCCACGTGATTGCCACGCGGGTCGATGACCTGGCTCGTGCCGTAGAAGGTGACCGCATCCTCGCCGTACTCGTTGTCCTCGCGGCCGACGCGGTTCGGCTGCAGCACGAAATAGCCGTTGGCGACCGCGGCGCAGGGGCCCTCGACCTCCCACAGGCGGTTCGAGAGGCCCGGCTTGGTGGCGTTGGGGTTGAAGACCATGTGCGCGCCGTTCAGGCCCAGCTCGCGCCATCCCTCGGGGAAGTGCCGGTCGTAGCAGATGTACATGCCGACCTTGCCGACGGCGGTCTCGAAGACGGGGTAGCCGAGGTTGCCCGGGCGGAAGTAGAACTTCTCCCAGAACTTGTCGAGGTGCGGGATGTGGTTCTTGCGGTAGCTGCCGAGCACGGTCCCGTCGGCGTCGACGAGCACGGAGGTGTTGTAGTAGACGCCGGTCTGCGCCTCCTCGTAGATGGGCAGCACGCTGACGAGTCCCAGCTCCTTGGCGAGCGCCGCGAAACGCTGGACGATGGGGCCGTCCACCGGCTCGGCGTAGCGGTAGTACTTCTGATCCTGGGTGATGCCGAAGTAGGGGCCGTAGAACAGCTCCTGGAAGCACACGACCTCGGCGCCCTGCGCCGCGGCATCCCGCGCGAACTGCTCGTGCTTGTCCAGCATCGATGCCTTGTCGCCGGTCCAGGTGGTCTGCGTGATCGCGGCGCGTACCGTCGTCATGGTGCCCTCGTTCCTCCCGGGCCGTCGTGGCTCGATTCCGTCGCTGCCGACGGGAGAGGGCCCGGTTCTGTTACTGTCGCGCCTGAACATTTCTCCACGATTTCCACGAGTGACACCGCCGTAAATTGGGGGCCCATGATCCCGCCCGACTCCTTCGTGGAGCGCACGTCGGCCGGCCTGGCGGCGGAGATCGCGCGGCTCGTGAGCGACGGGACGCTCGCACCGGGGGAGCGACTGCCCACGGTCCGCGACGTCGCCGCCGCCCTCGGGGTGTCGACGGGAACCGTCGCGTCCGCATGGCGTGCGCTCGCCGACGCGGGAGTCGTGTTCTCGCGCGGCCGGGCCGGGACGTTCGTCCGCGCCGAACGGCGGGAGTGGCTGAGTCCGCGCGTGCAGGGGATGTCGGCCGCCCGCGTCCCCGGCGCCCCGCGGGGCCTCGGGGCCGGGCGCGACGTCGCGGCGCTGCGCCTCGACCTCTCGCTCGGCACTCCGGACCCCGCGATGCTCCCCTCCATCGAGCGCGCGCTCGCCCTCGCCCGGCCGCGCGCCGACACCGGGCGGTACCACGACCTCCCGGTGCTCCCCGACCTTTACGACGTTCTCCGCGAGCAGTGGCCCGTGCGCGGTGTCGAGGAGCTCACCGTCGTCGACGGCGCCCTCGACGGCATTTCGCGAACGCTCGATCAGGTGGTGCGCTTCGGCGACCGCGTCGCGGTCGAGTCGCCCGGGTTCCCCTACTTCTTCGACCTCATCGAGGCCGCCGGCGCGGTGCCGGTGACGCTCGAGTCCGACGCCGACGGTGTGATTCCGGCATCCCTCGCCCGTGCTCTCGCGCTCGGCCCCTCGGCCGTCCTGCTCCAGCCGCGCGCACAGAATCCGACCGGAGTGTCGATGTCGTCCGAGCGCGCACGTCGACTCGCGAACGTGCTCCTGAGCGTCCCCGGCGGCACCCGCGTCACGGTGATCGAAGACGACCACTCCGCCCTCATCGCGAGCGCGCCGCCGGTGACCCTCGCGCTGTGGCTCCCGGCCCAGGTCGTCCACGTGCGTGGGTTCTCGAAGTCCCACGGCCCGGACCTGCGCATCGCGGCCCTCGGCGGTCCGTCGGAGATCGTCGACCGGATCGTGCGCCGACGCATGCTCGGCCCCGGCTGGACGTCGCGGCTCCTGCAGTCGGTGCTGTTCGAGCTGCTCACCGACCCGCGCTCCACGGCGCCGGTGCGCACAGCGCGCCTGATCTATCGCGACCGTCTCGACCGTCTGGCCGCGGCCCTCCGCCGCCTCGGCATCGACGTCGGCGACCCCGACGGCATCAACCTCTGGATGCCGGTCCGCGACGAACGTGCCGCGCTCGTGCACGCGGCTGCCGAGGGGATCGGCATCGCCGCCGGGTCTCCGTTCGTCGTCGACCCCGACACCTCGCCGTCGGGTGGGGACCGTGTGCGGGTGACGGCCGGATCGGTCGTCGAGAACGTCCGGCTCGTCGCCGAGGCGCTCGCCCGCGCGGCCTCGGCCGCACCGCTGGCGTAGACGCGTCAACCCCGGAGCCGATGTCGGTGGGGACTTCTAGGGTTGAACGCATGACCGTTCCTTCTGTGCAACTCAACGACGGAAACTCCATCCCCCAGCTCGGCTACGGCGTGTTCCTCGTACCCGCCGACGACGCCGAGCGCGCCGTGTCCGAGGCTCTTGAGGTCGGCTACCGCCACATCGACACCGCCGCGATCTACAAGAACGAAGAGGGTGTCGGCCGCGCGATCGCCGCGAGCGGCATCCCGCGCGACGAGCTCTTCGTCACGACCAAGCTCTGGAACGACCGGCACGACGGCGACGAGCCGCTCGCCGCGATCGACGAGAGCCTGCAGAAGCTGCAGCTCGACGCCGTCGACCTGTACCTGATCCACTGGCCGACGCCGAAGAACGACAACTACGTCCACGCGTGGCAGAAGATGATCGAGATCCGCGAGGCGGGCAAGGCCCGCTCGATCGGCGTCTCGAACTTCCTCGTGCCGCACCTCGAGCGCATCGTCGCCGAGACGGGCGTGACCCCCGTGGTCGACCAGATCGAGCTGCACCCCGCCCTCAGCCAGCGCGAGATCGCGGCGTGGGGTCAGGAGCACGACATGCACATCGAGTCGTGGGGGCCGCTCGGCCAGGGCAAGTACGACCTGTTCGAGATCCCCGCGGTGAAGGATGCCGCCGAAGCCCACGGCAAGAGCCCCGCCCAGGCCGTGCTGCGCTGGCACATCCAGCACGGCTTCATCGTGTTCCCCAAGTCGGTGCGCCGCGAGCGCCTCGAGGAGAACTTCGACCTGTTCGACTTCGAGCTCACCGCCGACGAGATGGCCGCGATCGACGCCATCGACCCGGGCGACGGCTCGGGCCGCGTGGGCACGCACCCCGACGACCTGAACTGACCGCGGGCGCCCCGCGCGTATGAACCGCCTCGCGAACGCCTCGAGCCCCTACCTGCGGGCCCACGCCGACAATCCCGTCGCGTGGTTCCCGTGGGGGCCCGAGGCGTTCGCGCTCGCGGCCGAGAGAGACGTCCCCGTGATGGTCTCGATCGGCTACAGCACCTGTCACTGGTGCCACGTCATGGCGCGGGAGTCGTTCGAGGATGCCGAGACCGCCGCCCTCCTCAACGACGGCTTCGTGTCGATCAAGGTCGACCGCGAGGAGCACCCCGATGTGGATGCCGCCTACCTCGACGCCGCCTCCGCCTTCACGCCCCACCTCGGCTGGCCGCTGACGGTGTTCGCCAGCCCCGAGGGTCGCGTCTTCTACGCGGGCACGTACTTCCCGCCCGTGCCCCGGCCCCCGCAGCCTTCGTTCCGTCAGGTCCTCGCCGCGGTCCGCGAGGCGTGGACCGAACGGCGGAGCGACGTGGATGCCACCGGCTCCTCGCTCCGCGACGCTCTGGCCGCGGCGGCCACCGCTCCGGCAGACGCGCCGCCCACCCTCGAACAGCTCGCCGCCGCCGCACGCACCGTGGCCGCCCGTGAGGACCGCGAATACGCCGGCTTTGCGGCGGGTCCCGCGTTCGAGACCCCGAAGTTCCCCAACACCCCCGTGCTGAGGTTCCTGCAGCACCCCGCGCTCGCGTCCGAGGTGCCGGATGCCGCAGCCGTGGCATCCCGTGCCCTCGCCGCCATGGCCCGCTCCGACCTGCACGACACCGTCGAGGGCGGCTTCTTCCGCTACGCCACCCGCCGCGACTGGAGCGTGCCGCACTACGAGCGCATGCTCACCGACAACGCCGGTCTCATCGAGGTCGCCCTCGCCGCGGACGACGAGACGACGGCGATCGACGCGGCGCGGTTCCTCGTCGACGTGCTCCAGCTGCCGTCCGGCGGCATCGCCGCGGCGCAGGACTCCGAGTCGATCATCGACGGCAAACGCTCGGAAGGCGGGTACTACCGGGTCGCCGACCGCTCGGCGCTGCAGCCGCCCGCCCTCGATGCCAAGGTCGTCACCGGCTGGAACGGCCACGCGATCGCGGCACTCGCCGCCGCCGGAACGCGCACCGACCCGCGTTTCCTCGAGGCGGCCCGCTGGGCGGCCGACGCCGTGCTCGAGAGCAACGTCGCCGACGACGGGACGCTCCGCCGCGCCTCGCTCGACGAGATCCGCTCCGCCGCTCCCGCGACGCTCGAGGACTACGGCGGGCTCGCCCGCGGTCTGCTCGCCCTCGCGCGGGCGACGGGCGAAGTGGCCTACGCCTCGCGGGCGCGCGCCCTGATCGACGTGTGCCTCGGCGACGACGGCATCCATCCTCCCGGTGGGGGAGACCCGGTGCTCCTCGCTCAGGGGATGCAGCCGCACGGCGTCCCGAGCGACGGTGCTTCGCCCTCGGGGCCCTCGGTCTTCGCCGCAGCTGCCCTCGACCTCTGGCGGCTCGGCGCGGGGGAGCAATACCGAGCCGCCGCCGAAACGCTCGTCCGCGCGGCGGCGGACGGCGCTCTGGCGACGCCCCTCGCGCACGGTGCGATCCTCGAGGTGGCGGTGGGACTGGCATCCGCCCCTCGTCAGGTGGTCGTCGTCGGCGAAACGGATGCCGAGATCGCCGACGCCGCCCGCCGTGTCGCCGCCGACGTGGTTGCGGTGGTCTCTCCGGAACAGGCCGCGGCGTTCGCCGAGGCGGGCTTCGCGCTCTTCGAGGGGAAGACCGCGCTCGGCGGCGAGGCGACGGCCTACGACTGCCGGGCGTTCACCTGCGCGCTGCCGACGACGGATCCGGCGCAGTTGGTGTGACCTTGCCCTGCGCGACGTAGATCCGGCGAGTGCTCCGGGCATATGCGCCGCGCCGCCCGGCCCGCGCGGAGCGCCGCCACGGACTGTCGAGCCACGAGGGCGAACACGGGATGCCGCCCGCCCGGCGCGCGGGTGAAAACGCCCTCCGCGCGCCGCGGAACGACGCGGAGCACCGCTGAACCTGGGAAATCGTGATGCCTAACCTCAGCGGAGCCTGAGACAGCAGGCGACGTTCTCCGCCACGTCGGGCGGTCTCCGCGGGGTGGGCATGCGCTTCTCTTCTCGTTTCTGGCTGGTCTCCGTGCTGGCCACGGTCTCCCTGGTGATCGGCGTGGCCGTCCCGCTCGATGCGGCGATGGCGGTCGCGCCGGCGACTCTCCGTCCCGAGGAGGTGCCGAGCGAGGACGCTCCTGCTCTCCCCTCAACCGATGAGGCCACCGCCGCCCCTCAGCTGCCCGAGGGGTCTTTCGCGATCCCCTTCGACAAGACGCTGCCTCGCGACAGCACCGAGGTCATCCCGGATGTGACGCCGCCGCCCGTCTCGGACGCCGTGGCCGAGTGGGAGAAGCGCTCCGTCGACACGTCTGGCCTGCGCCGCATCGACGAGTCCGAGGATGCCACGCGGTACACGAACGCCTTCGGGGCCACCGTCACGCGCGTGTCGTCCGAGCCCGCGCGTGCGCGGGACGACAACGGCGAGTGGGTCGATGTCAACACGTCCGTTTCACGGGATGGTGACGACTGGACCGTGCGGGACCACCCCCTCGCTCCGGTCTTCCGCGGTGGGCGTGATGACGCGCCGTCCGTGGAGGTCTCGCGCGACGGGCACGACGTGTCGTTCGCGCTCCTGGGCGCGGAGGCGGGCGAGCTCGCCGCTCCGTTCTGGTGGTGGGACGACTGGGAGGAACTCACCTACCAGGACGTCTTCGGAAGTGCCGACCTCGAGTACCGCGTGGAGTCGGGGGCGGTCAAAGAGTCTCTCGTTCTGGATGCCACGCCGACGAAGCGCTCCTCGTGGACCTGGCGGATCGACGCGGGCTCGTTGACTCCCGCCCTCGGCGAGGCGGACTCGGTGATCTTCACCGATGAGGCCGGAGTCGAGGTGCTGATGATCCCGACCCCCATCGCCACCGACTCGAGCGGGGCCGAGGGCGAGCGCGAGAGCGCGGGGACGGCGCTCAAAGTCTCGCTCTGGCAGGCGAGTGACGGATCGTGGCGGTACACGCTCCGCGCAGATCGGACGTGGTTGAGCGATCCCGCCCGCGTGTACCCGGTCCGTATCGACCCCACGGTGATGACGCCGAACGGTGCGTCGGCTTACAAATCGGACGGAACGGTGTGGCGAGGCAGCCAGATGGTCGGAAACACCCGCGAGGGCGGGCGAAACCGCTTCTGGCGATCGGTGGTCGCATTCGACTACGGGGCGATTCCGGGGAAGTTCATCGCGGCGGCGAACATCGGTGTCGGATACGACAACCAGGGCACCACGTCGATGCAGACGGGGTGGGTGCAGCACGCCAGCAGCTTCTCGTACAACGGGATGGGGTCGCACCTCGGCAACTACAACCTCTCCACGGGCTGGGCCGATGTCGAGGGTGACGGTGTCGCCGCGCGCCTGGCGAGCAACCTTCGAATCGGTGACCGTCCGGCGTTCATGATCGGCGGCTGGGAGGGGTCGTCGTACTCCTTCAAGCGTGTGCAGTCCGACCTTTGGGTCGAGTCGTGGGATTACCCGTCGGTGTGGGGTACGCGAGTCGGAGACGGGTGGACGGGAATCGGCCTGGCACCGATCCTCGGGGTCTCATCGACGAACCCCGGCGGGCGGCCGCAGCAGTATGCGTTCGAGCTCGCCACCGACCCCGGGATGACGAACATCATCGCCGCGCGCAACTGGGAGAGCGGTCAGCAATACCAAGTGCCTGCGGGTCTCCTGCGGACCGGCACACCGTACTACTGGAGGGTCTCGCTGGTCGACGACCTCAATGGGCTCTGGGGGCAATCGACCTATCGCCAATCACCGACCTACACCTTCACGACGAACGCCGTTCCGTTGCCGGACGCCGCGACCGCGAGGCCCGGCAGTGCGGTGAGCGAGACGCCGACCACGGTGACCACGCTCACGCCGACCCTGCGCGTCGGTGCTGTCTCCGACACGGACGCCACGGGCGGGGCGATGACCTACCAGTTCAAGATCGCCACAGGCCAAGACGCGCGGTCCGGTGCGGTCGTGACGTCGGGGTGGATCACCGCAGCCGATGGTGTGGCCTCGTGGACGGTGCCGCAGGGAACGCTCCAAGACGGCGGTGTCTACTCGTGGACAGTGACGACCAATGACGGCCAAGACATCAACACCGAGAACGGGTGGGTCCGTCGCCTGCGCACCGACTTGAGGCTCGGTTCCTCGGGTCCGTCTCCCTATGACACAGCCGGCGCGGTGACGACGAACCTCGCCAACGGCAACATGAATGTGTCCTTCGCGTCTCCGACGGTCCAGACACTCGGCGGCGCTATGGGCATGTCGTTCACGTACAACTCGCAAGAGGTGGCCGATGCCAATCGCGGGTTGACCGGCGAGTACTTCGACGCGCGGGCCGGCGGCGTTGCTCCCTCTGCCCCCAGTGGATACGTCTTCACCGACAAGACCGCGGCTCTCGTCCGTACAGACCCCGCGGTCTCCTTCCGTTGGGGTCTCGGGGCGCCGACCGACGCGCTTCCCGTCAACCATTTCCTGGCGCGGTGGACCGGCTTCCTGACATTGCCCTCGGCGCTGGTCGGCCGGGAGATCCGGTTCGGCGCATCGCACGACGACGGCATCCGCGTCTTCTACGACGGTCGCCAGCAGTTCGAGCGGTGGCAGGGCGGTGCGTGGGTCACTGCGGCGGGCTCCACCGTCACCGCGAGCGGCGGCGCCAAGCCTCTGCGCGTGGAGTACTACGAAGAGACGGGCGACGCCCATGTCGACCTCTGGATCGAGTACACCCCCGAGGGGGCGTCCACGCCCACCCGTATGACCATTCCGCCAGACTGGTTCACCAAGCGGGTCACGACTCTGCCGCAGGGCTGGGGTGCCTCCGTTCCCCTGGCGGGGGCGTCATCGAACTGGGTCTCCGCGCAGATCACCGACGCCTCGGTCGTCCTCACCGACACGACGGGCAAGGCCCACACCTACACGAAGGCCTCCACGGGCGGTTACACCGCCCCGAGTGGGGAGTACGGCGTTCTCTCGCTCGACGGCAACGGCTGGGTCGTCTTCACCGATGAGGACGGCACCGTCTATCACTTCACGAAGGAGGGCCGCGTGGCCTCGGCCACCCCTCCCGAAGATGTTCGGAAGGCCGCGGCCCCGCAGAGCATCCTGAACGCCAACGGCGTCGCCATCGAGGTGGTCGACCCGGTGTCGAAGAGCGGCGACCAGTACACCCGCAAGGTCTCCTTCACGTACCAGAACGGTGACCGCTCCTCCTGCCCCGAACGGCCGGGCACCGGATTCGCGAAGGCCCCGGTCGACATGCTGTGCCGCATCTCGTACCCCGACGGGACGGAGTCACGGCTGTTCTATAACGGCAACGGCCAGCTCGCGGCGATTCTCGATCCGGGCGACGAGCTGACCCTCTTCGGCTACGACAGCGCCGGCGGATTGCTGAGCCAGATCCGGGATGCCACGGCCAACGACAGCATTCCCGTCCCGGTCGCGGCGGGTGCCGCCGACCCGGCTACGACCTCGATCACCTACGACGGTTCGCGGGCCACGGGGGTGACCCTGCCCGCGCCCGACGGCGTGACGACGTCGGAGCGTCCGTCGCGCACCTATTCCTACGGTGATGGCCGCACCACGGTCTCGATCGCGGGTCTCCCGGGTGTCTCGCAGACCGTGACTTTCGACGCGGCGTGGCGCCAAACGGCATCCACGAGCGCGATGGGCGTCACCACGAGCCAAGAATGGGACCCGGCGAAGGACCTCGTGCGTCGGACGACGGATGCCACGGGGCTCGTGTCGACGCGCGTGTACGACCGCACCGACCGCCCGGTGGCGGCGTATGGCGCGGCGCCGGCGGCCTGTTTCGCCTCCGACGGGCGACCCGTCGGACAGCCTCTCGACGTCGGCGGCTGTGGGATCGTCCCGGCATCGAGCAGCACCGTGTACGACGGTGGGCTGAACGGTCTGCAGGCCGCGTACTACTCGAACACCGAGAAGCTCTCGGGCAAGCCTGAGGCCTACAGTCTCGGCATCGCGGGCCTCACCGGAGGGGCCGTCGACAGGGACTGGGGAACGAATGCACCGATCGCGGGGGTGTCGAGCGATCACTGGTCGCTGCGGTTGACCGGCCTCATCACCTTCCCTGAGGCGGGCACCTACCGCCTCCGCACGACGAGCGACGACGGCGCGCGGGTGTGGCTCGACGACGTGCTCATCATCGACCGCTGGGGCGCGCCCGCCGGAACCGATGGCACGAGTGCCGCTTTCACGGTCGCTGCGGGAGACGTACGCCGTATCCGGATCGAGTACTTCGACATCACCTCTTCGGCTTTCCTGCAACTGAAGTGGGCGACGCCGTCGAACGGAGAGTTTGCGATCGTGCCCGGCTCGCAGCTCCGACCCGACTACGGACTCGTCACGTCGAGAACGGTCGACGACGCCACGACCATCGTGGGAGCGGCGGCACCGTCGGTGACGACCGCGAACACGTACGCCGACCCCGTGGTCGGGCAGGTGACCGAAAGCACCGTCGACCCGGGTGGTCTGGCGCTGAAGAACACCGCGTCGTTCGAGCAGCTCAACGGTCCCGGGTGGCTGCGGCAGAAGTCGAAGGCGATGCCCGCTGCCTCGGCATCCGGTTCGATCACGGATGCCAAGAGCACGACCCGCGCGTACTACGGCGACGCGGAGCAAGTGACCGAAGACACCTGCGGCGTGCCCGCAGGAACGCGCCAGTTCGGGATGTTGAAGTCATCGACGGGGCCGACACCGGCGAGCGGCCCCGCGATTGTGACCTCGTACGTCTACGACGTCATGGGTCGGACGGCCGGCACGCGTGTCACGGGTGACGAGGCGTGGTCGTGTACCACGGTCGATGCGCGCGGTCGCACGGTGAAAGAGGTCTCGGTGGGTGGCGCGGGTGTCGCGACCGACACGGTCACGACCGCGTACACGCCGACTCCAACCGGTCTGACGGTGACGGTCACGGGGACACCCATCGCCGGGTCGAGCACCTCGGCGACGTCGACCCAGACCGACCTCCTCGGCCGCGTGGTGTCGTACGCCGGCGTGTGGGGCGTCGTGACGACTCCGGTCTACGAGCCGCTGACCGGGCGGGTGCTCCGTGTGACGACGGCGGGACCGGGTGTGCCGTCGTCAACGACGGCGTTCGCGTACGACCGTGACGGCAAGACGACGACGGTGACGTTCAACGGTCAGGTGTACGCGGCCTCGTCGTTCGACGCCAAACAGCGGATCGCGCAGGTGTCGTATCTGGGCGGGTCGTCGCTGGGTGTGGCCTGGGATGACAAGCGCGGCACGATCGGGGCGCAGACGTGGTCGTTCCCGTCGTCGGCGTCGATCACCGATGAGGTGACGCGGTCGGTGGCGGGGCGGATCGTGCGGGAGAGCATCTCGCAGGGTGACCGGGTCTTCGAATCGACGTATGGGTATGACGCGGCGGGACGGCTCGTGTCGGCGAAGATTCCGGGGCACGAGTTGTCGTACGAGTTCGCGTCGTCGGGTGGGTGCGGTCCGAACACCGCAGCCGGTGCCTCGGGGAATCGGACGCGGTCCGTCGATCGGTATACCGCGCCCGGGTCGTCTGCGGCTCTCGTGTCGACGACGGACTATTGCTACGACTGGGCGGATCGTCTGCTCTCGAGCAGTGTGTCCGGTGCGGTGCCGGGAGCGTCGTCGGTCTCGGATGGAGTCAGCTCTGGTGAGCTCGCGTACGACGCGCGGGGCAACACGACGCGGCTGGCTGATCTGTCGATCTCGTATGACGCCGACAACCGGCATGTCGCGACGAGTACGGCGGCGGGGTCGAAGGTCTCGCTGGTGCGGGATGGTTCGGGTCGTGTGGTGTCGCGGACGGTGGATCCGGCGGGTGATGCTCCGGCGGTGACGTCGCGGTATGTGTACGCCGGGGCGGGTGATAGCCCGTGGGCGGTGGTGTCGGGGGATGCCGCAGCGACGGTGTTCTTGTCGCTGCCGGGTGGGGTGACGGTCGATGTCCCTGCGTCGGGTGCGGCGTCGTGGTCGTATCCGTCGTTGCAGGGTCACACGCTGACCACGGGCGATGGGTCGTCGGCGTCGGGTGTGCAGTTGTACGACCCGTTCGGGCAGCCCCTTGACCCGGCGACTCTCGCGTTGGGCACGACGGCGGCCAACGATGCGGGTGCGGTGAACGGCACGACGGGGTGGCATCAGGGTGCGCAGAAGCTGACGGAGTCGGTGGACTCGGCACTGCTGGTCGAGATGGGCGCCCGGTTGTATGCGCCGGCGTTGGGTCGGTTCTTGCAGGTGGACCCGGTCGAGGGCGGCGTCGACAACGACTACGTCTGGCCCACCGACCCCATCGGAAAGAACGACCTGACCGGGCGGGCATGGTGGGAGGACTGGGGGCGTGCAATCACTGATTCTGCGGTCGGAAAGGCACCGCTCTTCGCCTGCGGGTTCATCCCGGGATGGGTAGGCGCTGCATGCGGAGTAGTCGAGACCGTTGCGTATCTGGCACAGGGACGGATTGGCGAGGCCGCAGTCGCGGCAGTGGGAGCGGTCGCTAGCACTGTAGGTGTGAGCGGTGTTCTAAAGGCGGCGGCATCAACAATTAAGGCGACTGCGAGAGCGCGTGTCGTCAATCAACTCGGTTCCTTTACCGGGCGTGGGTTATATCGCCGGACCGTTCGATCGGCGAACTTCCAGACTGAATTGCCTTTGACAGCGGCAGCGAATGTGGCCGTTAATGCCGCAGGAGACGCTCTGCGCCCAGAATCCTCCAAGTGGACGAGCAAGCGAATACGAGATGCCTTCATGAGAAGATGGGTTCGGTGAATCGTGAGCAGAATAGCAATTCCGGGATCTGCTCGCGGGGCTCGTGTCGCCGGTATGTCTTACGGGCTCACCTTCTCGACAGCCACCATCCTGGGTACAGCTGGCGGACGTTTGCCAGAAGGAATGGTGGGGGTGGGCACTTTCGCGCTGGTCTTAACGATCTACGCGATATGCGCTTACTGGATGCTGCGACCATGGTTTATGGGCGTTTTTATAGTCCAGGATGTTGTAGTGGTGCGTAGCTGGGTTCGCGATTATCGCGTCCCCTTGGCGGATATCGAGAGAGTCTCGACCGAGCCGTATCTTGGTTTGGCTGCTGTGGGCGAGGTGGGATGGTTGCCGTTTGTGGGACCCATCTCGATTTTGCGTTTCGAAAAAGTGGGCGAGAGGGGTAAATCCTTTCCGAGCACGGTTGGGAGGTTGCGAACCGTGCTCCGAGTGGCGCGGATGATTCGTGATGCCCATTCCACGTCTGAATCTCGATCTGGCTCGGTTGGGGAGTGACCACAAGTGGTGTGGGCCCGGGGTCGTCGCAGATCGTGGATGAATTCAATGCTGACGAGATCACGTATGGTGTGCGGGGCAACACGACGCGTTTGTCGAATCTGTTGTTCTCGTGTGAGGCGGAGAACCGTCACATCGGGACGCGGACGTATGCCGGGTCGGTGATGTCGCTGGTGCGGGATGGTTCGGGTCGTGTGGTGTCGCGGACGGTGGATTCGGCGGGTGATGCTCCGGCGGTGACGTCGCGGTATGTGTACGCGGGTGCGGGTGATTCCCCGTGGGCGGTGGTGTCGGGGGATGCCGCAGCGACGGTGTTCTTGTCGCTGCCGGGTGGGGTGACGGTCGATGTTCCCGCGTCGGGTGCGGCGTCGTGGTCGTATCCGTCTTTGCAGGGTCACACGCTGACCACGGGCGATGGGGCGTCGTCGTCGGGTGTGCAGGTGTACGACCCGTTCGGGCAGCCCCTCGATCCGGTGACCCTGGCGCTCGGTACGTCCGCGGCGAACGATGCGGGTGCGGTGAACGGCACGACGGGGTGGCATCAGGGTGCGCAGAAACTCACCGAAGCGTTGGAGACGGCGCTGGTGATCGAGATGGGCGCCCGGTTGTATGTGCCCGCGTTGGGTCGGTTCTTGCAGGTCGACCCGGTCGAGGGTGGCGTCGACAACGACTACGTCTGGCCGACCGACCCCATCGGCAAGAACGGTCTGAGCGGAAATGCGGAGGAATGGCGCGGATGGCTCGCCGGTGTCATCACTGTCGCTGGCATCGTCGCTAGGGTTGCGGCAGCCGTCGCGTGTGGGGTGACCGTTGTCTGCGGGATCGTTGCTGGAGCGGCTATTGGTGCTGTCGCGGCGGCAGGAGGCTATGCGGCGCAAAACGGGGGTACCTCCCGGTTTTCCTGGAGCGGACTAGGCTCTGCTCTACTTGAGGGCGGTGCAATCGGGGCGCTTAGCG
>NZ_JARHXC010000201.1:0-11564 GCF_029222405.1 Microbacterium sp. Kw_RZR3
GCAGGTGGATGGTCCGCGGGTCGCGACAGGCCGTAGGCCAACGGGCCGCGGGTCTTCCGCCCCTGCCGGGGCGTGCGTCTTAGGAACCGGTCAGAATCGTGCGGAGGGTGATGTTCAGATGGTCGTCTATGGCTTTCTCGGCGGCGGCCTGATCCCCCGCGCGCAGGGCATCGACGATCGCGCCGTGCTCGTGCGTGACGGCCTGCCACCGCGACGGACCGATGCCGAGCGCGGCGATACCGACGCGCACCTGACGCTCGCGCAGCGCCGCATAGCTGCGCGAGAGCAGGGTGTTTCCCGCGGCATCCACGAGCGCCTGGTGGAATTGGCGGTCGAGCTCGATGCACGCCCGGGCCTGTTCGAACGAAAGGCGATCCAAGCCCTCGGTCACGGCCTCCTGCCGACGCATGATCTCGGCGAGCGCCTCGTGCGGAGACACGTGCTGCGACAGCGCCCGCTGCACCGCGAACCGTTCCATCAGGCCACGCATCTCCATCAGCTCAGCGGTCTCGCGCGGCGTCAGCGCCGCGACGCGCGCACCGCGCCGCGGTTCGAGGTCGACGAGCCCCTCCGAGGCCAGGATGAGCAGGGCTTCGCGCACCGGCGTGCGCGAGACGCCCACGGCGTCGGCGACATCCTGCTCATTGATGAAATCACCCTCGACCTCGGGGTCGGTCAACAGCACACGAAGGTGTCCGAGGGCACGGTCGCGGCCGGACCGCGGCTCAGCTGAAGGCATACATCAGGTATACAACACGGGGAGACCCGTCACGAAGGAGACACTCATGCGCATCGCCCTGGCCCAGGTCGTCGCCGGTTCCGATCCCGTCGAGAACCTCGACATCATCGCCCGCGAGACCGAGAGAGCGGCCGCCGACGGCGCCGACCTCGTCGTCTTTCCCGAGGCGGTGATGTGCCGATTCGCCGGCCCCGATCTCGCCGAACTCGCTCAACCGACCGACGGGGAGTGGGCCGGTGAGGTGCGCCGCATCGCCCGCGACGCGGGGGTCACCGTCGTCGTGGGGATGTTCACCCCGGCTGCGACCGCCGATCGCGTGCGCAACACCCTGCTGGTCACCGGCGGGGTCGAGGCGCGGTACGACAAGATCCACCTCTACGACGCGTTCGGATACCGAGAATCGGATGCCGTCGAACCCGGGGAGCACCCCGTCGTCTTCGATCTCGGCGACGTGCGCATCGGGGTGGCCACGTGCTACGACGTGCGCTTCCCCGAGCTGTTCCGCGCTCTCGCCGACGATGGCGCGCAGCTCGTGATCGTCTGCGCATCGTGGGGCTCGGGCCCCGGAAAGCGCGAGCACTGGGAACTGCTGACGCGCGCACGCGCCCTCGACACGACCAGCGTGGTGGTGGCGGTGGGCCAGGCCGACCCGCGCACGATCGGCCGCGACGACGGCGTCGGAGCACCGACCGGCATCGGCTACAGCGGTGTCATCGGAGCCGACGGCGCCGACGTCGTGCGTCTCGGCGACGCGCCCGACACCGTCGTCGTGGACCTCGCCGACGCGCTCGCCGCCGTTCCCGACACCCGGGCGAAGATCCCGGTCCTGGCCAACGGCCACCGCGTCTGACCCCCGTTCCTCCTACGGGGGTGAGGGCTCAGCCGCGGAACGTCAGCCGCGTGGTGGCGACGTCTTCGGCGAGCGAGCGGCTCACCCCCGTCACCGCGCCCAGGAACGCGTCGCGATGCAGGGACAACAGCGTCGTGTCGGTGAGGGCCGTGACGGTCGCGGAGCGCGGGGTGTCGTACAGCAGGGCGATCTCGCCGAAGAAGCTGCCCGCGTCCTGCGTGCGGAGCAGGCGCCCGTCCTGCGTCACCTCGACGCTGCCCGCCTCGATGACGAACAGCTCGTCGCCGTCGTCGCCCTGCGTGACGACCGCGGTTCCGGCCGGCACCTCGACGCGCACGAGCGAATGCGCCAGCGACTCCTGCGTCGCCGGCGTGAGCGAGGCGAACCACGGAATCCGCTGGAGCAGTCCCAGCGACTCCGGTGCCCGCAGGCGGCGGTCCATCTCCCGCATCCGCCGCAGGCTCAGCAGCGCCACAGCCGCCACGGGCACGGCGATCACGACGAGCGACCACCGCAGGCCCACGAGGTCGAGCAGTGGCACCATGGCGAGCGAGCCGAGGGCCTGCGTGGTGATGTAACAGGTGTCGAGGGCGCCGAACACTCGCGCCATCCGGTGCTCGGGCGTCATACGCTGCACGATGGTGTCGAGGTTGATGTCGACGACCGGGTTGGCCGCCCCCACGATCAGCAGCACCGCGATCACGATGCTCACGTGGGGCACGAGCGCGACGAGCAGCAACGGCACCGACCACAGCAGCACGCCGAGGGTCATGTCCCAGCCGAGCCGCTGCCGCGACGCGCGCGCGATCGCAACGAGCCCGCCGACGAGGGCGCCCACACCGAGAACGGCCTCGAGCAGCCCCACCCCCTCGGCGCCGGTGCCGACGATCTGCACAGCGATCACGACGAGCAGCACTTTGGCTGCACCGCCGAGGAAGGTCTGCGCGCACACCTGGCCGGTGACGACACGCAGATCACTGCTGCCGAACACCGTGCTGAAGCCCGCCGACAGCTCTCGCACGAAGCTCCCCGCCTCTTCATGTGCAGCGACGGCCACCGGATTGAGCCGCGAAGGGGGACGTATCAGCACGATGGCGACGACGGCGATCGTCAACGCCACGACGGTGACCCCGAAGACGACGGGCACGCTCGTGACGAAGAGCAGCAGACCGCCCAGGGCCGGTCCGATGAAGACGGCGAGACTCTCGAGGGTCCCGCTGGTGGCGTTCGCGGCGGCGAGCTCACGCGGATGCGCGGCGAGGGTCGGCATCCACGCGCGCTGCGCCGTGCGGAAGGGAGCCACGAGCACACCCGCCGCCCCCGCGAGGATGTACACCGGCCACGGACTGTCGACCTCGGCGACGAGGCAGACGGCGGCGGCGGCGATCACCGCGATCCGGATGCCGAGGGTGATCAGCAGCGTGGTCCGACGCGACAGACGGTCGCTCACCGCCGCGGCGAAGGGAGCGGTGATCGCGGCCGCGGCGAGACGGGCGGCCGTGAGGATCGCGACCGCCGTCGCTCCGCCCTCGCCGAAGGCCCACACCGTCACGGCTGTCGCGAAGGCGAGATCGCCGATCAGCGAGGTGAGCAGTGCGTACTGCATCCGTGCAAGGTTGCGGTTCGCGAATACCGACACGATCGACTCGCGGGTATCGCGGAGCACACCCAGGAGGCGGGCGGCGGGTCGGGCAGTCATCGCGTCACCTCGGCATCGGAGCCCGAGCGTCACCGCCGGGAAACTTTCCCGAATGCTATCGGCCGGCGGTCGCGTCCCTCACGCGGCCGGCGCTTCCGGCCCGGAGCACTCCCGCCCCTAGGCTGAGGGAGTTCGTTGACCGTCCGCTCGCAGAGGAGGCCGTGGGATGCGCTGTACGACGTGCCTCGAACCCGTGGCCGTCGGCGACCTGTTCTGCGCGCACTGCGGATCCTCCCTGGGCGAGTGCGGCGCCTGCGGGTCTCGACTGCCCGCCGGAGCACGCTTTTGCCCAGCTTGTGGGGCGAAAACCGCCGCGGAGGCCGCGGCCGCCGCCGATGGACCCGTTGCGCAACGCCGTGTCGCGTCCGTGCTGTTCTGCGACCTGGTCGGATTCACCACGTTGTCCGAGACACGCGACGCCGAAGACGTGCGGGAGCTTCTGAGCGAGTATTTCACCTCGGCCCGGACGATCATCGCTCGTTACGGTGGGACCGTAGAGAAGTTCATCGGTGACGCGGTGATGGCGGTCTGGGGTGTCCCCACCGCCCACGAGGACGACGCCGAGCGCGCCGTGCGTGCCGGTCTCAGCCTGACCGAGGCGGTCACGTTGCTCGGCGAGCGGGTGGACGTGCCCGGGCTTCGCGCGCGCGTCGGAATCACCACCGACGAGGTGGCCGTCACGGTCGGCGCGGTGGGCGAGGGAATGGTCGCCGGCGACCCCGTGAACACCGCCGCCCGGATACAGGCCCTCGCCCCTCCCGGGAACATCTGGTGCGACCGGACCACCGCCGACTTGATCGCGGCGACGATCGCGACGCGCGCGACGGGTCGCCACGCCCTGAAGGGACGCAAGGGCGGGATCGATCTGTTCGAGGTCGACGCGCCGCTGACCGGGGACGGCGGCGCCGCCCGTCGCAGCCTCGAGGTTCCCCTGGTCGGGCGGCGTCGCGACGTGGCGGTGCTGCGCGAGCTGCTCCACGCGGTCCAGGAGCAGCAGACCCCGCGCATCGCCGTCGTCAACGGACCGGCCGGGGTGGGCAAGTCACGCGTCCTGCGCGACATCGAGGACTATGTCGAAGGCCTCCCCTCCGATGTGCTGTGGCACCGCAGCCGGTGCCTCTCCTACGGAGACGGTGTCGCGTTCGCCGCCCTCACCTCGGCCGTCCGGGTGCGCATCGGCGCGACCGACGGGGACACTCCCGCCGAGGTGCACGACAAGCTGCGCGACGGGCTGCGCACGATCGTCGCCGACGACGGCGAGCGGCAGTGGATCCAGACGCACCTCCAACGGTTGCTCGGGGTCGGCCGACGCGGCGATGACGACGAGACCGACCTCGACGACGCCTTCGCCGCGTGGGCGCGGTGGTTCGAGCTGCTGTCGACGCATGGCCCCGATGCTCCGACGCCCATCGTGTGGATCATCGACGATGCGCATCACGCCGACGCAGGGCTCATGGCGTTCGTCGAACACCTCGTCAGCTCGGTGGCGTTTCCTGGGCTCGTGGTTCTGGTGGCGCGCCCCGAGCTGTTGGAGCGTTTTCCGCGGCTGGCGACCCATCAGCGCGCAACCGTCGTCAATCTCCCGTTGCTGACCGCCGCCGAGATCGAGCAGCTGCTCTCGCTGGTCGTCGAGGACCTTCCCGGAGAGGCGCGCGAAGCCTTGGTGCGCCGCGCCGAGGGCAACCCGCTCTTCGCCGTCGAGACGATCCGCGCCCTGCACGACCGTGCCTTGCTGGAGTCGAGCGGGGCCAAGTTTCCGCGGGCGCCGCTTCGCGTGAGCCACGGCGCCGACCTCGCGATCATCGAACGCATGAGCGCACCCGCCAGCCTGCAAGCGCTGATCGCGAGCAGACTCGATCTGCTCACGGCCGATCAGCGCCGGCTCGTCACGGCGGGGTCGGTGCTCGGGCAGGTCTTCACCCTGGCAGGTCTGCGCTCGCTCACCGGGTTCTCCGAGGCGCAGACGCAGCGCCTCGTCACCGAGCTCGCCGCCCGCGACGTCTTCGCCTGGGTCCGCGACCGTCTCTCCTCCGACGGCGGGCGCCTGTCCTTCCTGCAGCCGTCGGTGCGAGACGTCGCCTACGCGCAGCAGTCGCGTCGGGACCGCGCGGCGCTGCACCTCGCCGCCGTGGAACACCTGCGAGGTGTGAGCGACGCAAACGGAGAACTCGCGGCCGTCATCGCCCAGCACCTCCGCGATGCGCGGACGCTGCTTCCGCCCGACGACGCCCGGCGGGAATCGCTCACCGCGCAGCTGCTTTCGTGGTTGAGCGCCGCGCTTCAGGCTGCCGCCGACGTGGGCGGCGCCGACCAGGTGCTGGCCCTCGGCGCCGAGATCCTCGACCTCGGTTCCGATCCGGCGCTCGAGGTGTCGACCCGCCTCGCCATGGGCGAGGCTGCGATGGCGCAGTCGCGGTTTGCCGAGGTCGCCGACGTGCTCGGGCCGGTCATCACCGGCGCGAGCGATCCCGACGAGCGGGCTCGGGCGGCCGCGCTCGTCGCACGGGCGCACTCCCTCGACGGCGATACGGCACGTCAATGGCAGGTGCTCGAACCCTTCCTCAATGAGGAGAGCCTCGCACCGCTCCGGCCCGAGACGGCCGCGTCCATCGCGCTGCGGATGATGCTGTGGTTCGAGACGCACGCTGAGTGGACCGAGGCCCTGATCTGGCAGGACCGCATGGTGACGTTCGCCGAGCGCAGCGGTCAGCCCGCCGTCATGGCATCCGTCCTCAGCTACGTGGCACAGTCGAGCAGCTTGCGCGGCCACCGCGTGATCGCCCGTGAGCTGCGCCGACTCGCGGTCGACTACGCCCGCGATCATCACCTGACGGCGCAGCTGTCGTCGTGCCTGCTCGTCGCCCACGCGTTCGAACTCGAGGAAGACCTCGAGTCGGCGGTGCAGATCGGCCAGGAGGCGCTGACCGCGGCGATCGCGGCGGGACACGGGCCCACGAAGGAGCAGGCCGTCGCCAATCAGGCCCTGGCCCTGAGCACCCTCGCCCGGTGGGACGATCTCGACGCGCTCGTGGCGGCCCACCCGGTGATCGAGGACTGGATCGCCGAGATCACGATCCGCGTGCAGCGCGCACTGGCCGCCGATGCCCGAGGCGACCGGACCGCAGCGCTCGCCCTGCTCGACACTCCCCTGCGCGAGGACGCCGAGGGCCTCAGTCGCCTGTGGGTGCTCGCGCCCCGCGCCGTGCAGCTGTACCTGCAGGGTGACATCGATGCCGCCCTCGATCTCGCCGAGGAGCTGCTGTCCACCGCGTATCTGTATTGCCGGCTGGTCGACGAGTTCCCCCACCATCTCGGTATGGTCGGCCCCTGGTTCGTCGAGGCGGGCCAACGTGACCGCCTGCGCGATCTGATCCGCCCCGCGCTCGACGCGGAACCCGCCGAGCGCTCCCCCCTCCTGAACGCGTGCCTCACCCGCTTGTTCGAAACGGCGTGAGACGCGGGCGGGCGCCGCAGGGCGACGCCGCACCCGGGCCTCCCGCTCGCTACCGCGTCGCCCGCTCCAGCAACTCCAGCACGTGCACGTACGACTCCCCCGTCGCCTTCGTCATGCCGAGCTCGCACGTGCGGTTGCACGAGGCGTGCGCGTCGGCACCCCACCCCGCCACCTCGGCCGCCTCCGGGGCGGTCGCCGCTTCGGTCAGTTCCGGGTGCAGCATCCCCCGGTCCCCCGCGTAGGCGCAGCACCCCCACGCGTCGGGCACCCGCACCTCGGATGCGACGGCTTCCCCCACCGCCCGCAGCGCCGGGTCGATCCCCAGCTGCTTCGACGAGCACGTGGGGTGCAGCGCCAGCAGTTCGGCCACCGGCGTCGGCGCGAGACGCGGAAGAAGAACGGATGCCGCGAAGGCCACGGCATCCACGACCTCCACGCCCTCGTCGCGGAGGGTGGAGGCGAAGCCCTCCGTGCAGCTCGACGCGTCGCAGACGACCGGTAGGGCACCGTCGCGGGAGGCTTCACGCACCGCGGCGCGGACGCGCGCCGACATCGTCTCGTGCCCCTTCGCGTAGCCCTTCGACGACCAGGGCGTGCCGCAGCACAGCGCATCGATGCCGTCGGGTACCACCGCCGCGACACCCGCGCGCTCGAGCAGGCGCGTGAACGCCGCGGTCGCGCCGATGCCGTCGGCGGGGCCGAACATGCTGCCCACGCAGGCCGGGAGGAAGACCGCGATCGGCTCGACCCCCGAAGAACCGACGACGGACCCCAGCGCCTTTCGCGACGCCCCGCCTGCCGGCAGCTCCGCCGAGTACCGCGGCACGGTATCCGTTCCGAACACCGCGCGCGCGGCATCCGTCATCGTCCGCACCACCGGCACCGGCACCGCGGAGGCGACCGTCAGCGCGACGGCACCGGCCCGCGTGACCGCGCCCCATCCCGTCGCCGCCGCCGACCAGCCCGCGGCGAGCACCGGGTTGGCGTCCTCGCGGCGGAAGCGCTTCATGAGCGTCCCCGTGTTGATGAGCACCGGGCACGCCGTCTGGCACATGCCGTCGACCGCGCACGTCTGCACGCCGTCGTAGTCGTAGTCGTTCTCGAGCTCCGCGGCGATGGCACCGTCGCCGCGCTCCCGGGCGGCGACCGAGGCGCGCCGCACGACGATGCGCTGGCGCGGGGTGAGCGTCAGCGACCGGCTCGGGCACACCGGCTCGCAGTACCCGCACTCGACGCAGCGGTCGGCCTCGGGCTCGATCGACACGGGCGTCTTGAGATTCCGCATGTGCGCGGTCGGGTCGTCGTCGATGATCACGCCCGGATTCAGGATGCCGCTCGGGTCGAGCAGACGCTTGAGCTCGACCATCACGTCGTACAGCTCGTCGCCGTACTGTCGGCGCACGTACGGGGCCATGGTGCGGCCCGTACCGTGCTCGGCCTTGAGATTGCCGCCGGCGTCGAGCACGAGGTCGACCATCGCGTCGGTGAAGCCCTCGAATCGGCCGAGCGCTTTGGCCCCCTCGAACCGGTCGGTGAGCATGAAGTGGATGTTGCCGTCCTTGGCGTGGCCGAAGATGACGCTGTCGTCGTAGCCGAAACGCGCGAAGAGTTCTTGCAGCCCCTCGCAGGTGTCGGCGAGGCGCTCGACCGGCACGACCACGTCTTCGAGCAGCGCGGTGGTGCCGCTCGGTCGTGCGCCGGCGACCGAGGCGTAGAGGCCTTTGCGGAAGGTCCAGGCCGCGGCGCGCTGCACCGGGTCGCTCGAGAAGGCCGCGGGGTCGAGCAGCGCCTGCTCCCCGAGCACGCGCGCGCCGGCGGCCGCGAGCTCCCGCAGCCGGGACGCGTCGTCCGCGTGATACTCCACGAGCAGCGCCGCCTGCGTCGTGGCCTCGAATCCGTGGATCGCGGCGGGCGTACCGGCCAGACGCTGGCCGACGCGGAGGGACGTGGCATCCATCAGCTCTAGCGTCGCCGCGCCCGTCGCCACCAGCGCCGGAAGCGATCGGGTCGCCGCGTCGAGCGTGGGGAACACCGCGAGAGTGGTGGCGATCGCGGGGCGGATCGGCACCGTGCGGAACGTCGCCTCGGCGACGAACGCGAGGGTCCCCTCCGAGCCGACGACGAGGTGCGCCAGCAGGGCCGCCGGGGTGTCGAAGTCGAGGAAGGCGTTGAGTGCGTATCCCATCGTGTTCTTCATCGCGAACTGCCGCTCGATGAGAGCGACGCTCGCGGCGTCGGCCACGACGCGGGAGCGCAGACGCATGAGCCCTTCGACGAGGGCGGGTTCGCGGTCGCGCAGCAGCGCGTCGGCGTCGGGCGCCGCGGTGTCGACGACGGTTCCGGATGCCAGCACCAGCACGAGTCCGTCGAGGGTGCGGTACGAGTTCTCCACCGTCCCGCACGCCATCCCGCTGGAGTTGTTGGCAACGACGCCGCCGATCGTGCACGCGGCCTCGCTCGCCGGATCGGGGCCGAGGCGATGGCCGTGCCGCGCGAGCCGTGCATTGACCTGACGCACCGTGGCGCCGGGCTGCGACCGCACGCGGCGGCCGCCGTCGAGCACGTCGATACGGCCGAACCCCTGCCGCACGTCGACGAGCAGCCCCGCGCCCGAGGACTGGCCCGACAGGCTCGTGCCGCCCGAGCGGAACGTCACCGGGGTCCGCGAACCCGTGGCTGCGCGCAGGATCGCGCCGACCTCGGCCGCGTCGGCGGCGACGACCACGGCCTCGGGGGTCAGCAGGTAGTGCGAGGCGTCGTTGGCGTAGGCGACGCGGTCGATCGCGCGCGTGCGGATGCGCGAGACGTCGGCGACGGCCGCGGTGACCTCGGGGGTGACGGTGCTCATGCGGTCGCTCCGGCGGTGGACGTGCCCGCGGAGGCCGAAAGTTCCCCCTCCGGAGTGAGCACACGCGCGAGATCCGGCTCGGTCTCGACGAGGGCCCGGATGCCGAGCGGCGGCCCCGCGACGACGGTCGAGGCGTGCGCGACCGCGTGCGCCCCCCACTCCGCGGCGCTCGCGGCCGCGACAGCGAGCGGGTCGGCACCCGCGGCGGACGCCGCCGGTGCACGCGTGAGGCCGAGCAGGAAGCCCGCGAGGGCGGCGTCGCCCGCACCGGCGGTGTTGGCGACGTAGGGGGCGTCGGCGCGCGCGAACACCGCGCGGTCCGCGGTCACGGCGAGCAGGCCATCGGCGCCCATGCTCGCGAGCACCGTCACCACACCACGCGCGACGATCTCTCGCGCCGCCATCACGACGTCGCCGAGGGTCGCGAGCGGACGCCCCACCGCCGCGGCGAGTTCGTCGACGTTCGGCGTGAGCAGGTCGATGCCGGCCGGGTCGGCCAGGAGCGCGTCGAGGGCCGCACCGCTCGTGTCGACGGCGACCCGGGCGCCGAGTTCGCGCGCGACCGCCCGCACGACCCCGAGGTCGACGAGTGAACCCGTCCCCGCGAGCTCTGGCACGCTCCCCGAGATCACGAGCCACGGCTCGGTGCGCGCCGCCAGTTCCGCGCGGAGCGTCTCGATCGTGGCCTCCCACGCCTCGGGCGACAGGGGCGGGGTGGGGGCATTGACCTTCGTCGTGGCCCCCTCGGCATCGATGACCGAGGTGTTCACGCGCGTCGCGCCCGGCACCTCGACGATCCGCAGCAGAGGAGCCGTGAGCCCGCATCGGGCGAAGCGCACGTCGTCGGCGCCGAGCACGACCACGGCAGCGGTGTCCGCTCCCCCGGCGGCGAGGGCGGCCGAGACGTTGACGCCTTTCCCACTCACCTCGCGCGTGTAGCTCTCGGCGCGGGTGAAGGTCCCTCGGCGTAGGGCGGTGACGCGATACGTGGCGTCGATCGCCCCGGCGGCGGTGAGCGTGACGATGCCGGTCATGCGTCCACCCCGGTCGCGACGTTCCGGGTGATCACGTTCCCCGTGATGACGTTCCCCGTGATGACGTCGAGGAAGCGATGCACCTCCTCGGCGACCGCCGCCCGTCCCGGAGCGAGCCAGCGGCGGGGGTCGATGGCATCCGGGTCCCGCTCCAGCTCGTCGCGGACGGCCGCGGTCAGCACCGCATTGAGGTGCGTGCCGATGTTGATCTTGCGCATGCCGGCGCGCACGGCCCCGTCGATGCCCGCGTCGGCGACCCCACTCGATCCGTGCAGCACGAGAGGCACGGGCAGGGCTGCGGCGAGCTCGGCGATGAGCTGCTCGTCGAGCCGCGCGCTGCGCTCGCGCATGGCGTGCTCGCTGCCGACCGCCACGGCGAGGGCATCGACGCCGGTGGCGGCGACGAAGTCGACGGCCTCGGCGACATCGGTGCGCACCCCCGGAGCGTGCGCGCCCTTGCCGCCGATCTCGCCGAGCTCGGCCTCGACCCAGGCGCCGACGGCGTGCACGCGGGCCGCGACGGCGGCGGTGCGCTCGAGATTCTCGGCATCCGTGAGGTGGGCGGCGTCGAACATGACGGAGCGGATGCCGACAGCCAACGCCTCGTCGACGAGCGGCTCGTCAGTGGCATGGTCGAGGTGCACCACGACGTCGACGCGGGCGCTCTCGGCCAGGCGCAGGGCCGCGGAGGCGGCCGGGGCCAGCCCGCCGTGGAACGCGATGGCGTTCTGCGACAGCTGCAGGATCACGCCCGTCCGCGCGGCCTCGGCCCCGGCGACGATCGCCTCGGCGACCTCGAGGGTGATGAAGTTGAAGGCCCCGACCGCGCGGTGCGCGGCGAGCAGTTCGGGCATATCGGCCAGCGGCACGGCGGCGTCTCTCTCGTTGGAGGTGGTACGAGCCCGGTGGCTGAGCTCGGTCGTTGCGGGAGCCGGGTGGC
>NZ_JARHXC010000202.1:0-13382 GCF_029222405.1 Microbacterium sp. Kw_RZR3
GCCAACACCTCTCGGGACGCGGACGCCACGGCATCCGGAATCGCGGGTGATCAGTGCGGGGTGAACGAGGCCAGCGCCGCCCGGTAGGCCCGCGACTCTTCGCGGACCTCCGTCGTGACCAACAGGGCACGCGAGCCGAGCGTGCGCACGTACGGGCCGCGGCAGGCGAGGACGACGATGCGCTCGAGCCCGCGTCGCCAGGCGGGGACGAGGGCGTCGAGGTCGCGGCGCTCCGGCTGCTCCTCGAGGGGTCGAGGACGGGTGGACCGCGCTGCCTCGAAGGAGTGATCCTGCCATTGTCGGTACGAGGCGTCGTCGAACACGGCGTCGCCGAACTCATCGCGCCACGAGGGACCCATGACCTGCGAGAGCAGCGACCCGCGTTCGTCGGCGGGGAGGTCACGGCCCATCAGCCGTTCCATCGCCGCGTGATCCGTCGGCCGCCCCGCGTGCTCGATGACGTCTCTCCAGAGAACCGGCCAGACGGCCGCCCATCGCGAACGCTCCGCCGCGGTCAGCTCTCGGCCGGCTGGCGCGGGCGTGTCGGTCAGGCGCGGCGGAACGTCGCCCTCGACCTCGAGGCCATACGCCTCGCGTACCCAGAGCATCTCGTCGGCCGCGTGCGGACGGTCTTCGACGGAGATCACCATGTCGCGGGGCCACGGGTCACCGGGAACGGGGTGCGTCGACCACATCCCCTCATGGTGACAAGGGATGCGGCGCGACGGAACCCCCAGGACGGTTCGCGCAGCGTCACCTTGTGGGGTTTGGGGCGTGTTCTTCCGCTTGGGGCGCGAAACTCCCGCCCCGATCGGACGAAACGCGCCCCGAACCGGGTTACAGCCCACGAGCCAGCGTCAGTCGCGTCGAGCGACGATCGATTCGCGCCCACCGGACCGACAGTCATACCGCGGCAGAGAAGTGCTGGCAGTGTTCACGACCTCTTCATCGGCGGCAATGACGGGTCCGTGCGCCTGGTCCTTCCCGCGAGGTGCTCAGCTCTCGCGCGTGAGCACCACCTCTTCCCTCGTGATGTCGTTCGGATTGCCGATGCGGCGCAGCGGCGACGCGATCACCCAGACAACGGTCAGCACGACTCCCGCGCAGCCGATCGCGATGCCGAGCCGCGTTCCCACGAGATCGCCCAGAACACCTCCGATGCCCGCGCCGATGGCGACGACCCCGTACGAGATCCAGCGCATCGTCGCGTTCACGCGGCCGAGCAGGTGGTCGGGCGTGCGCAGCTGCCGCAGGGTGAGCGCCACGACGCTCGACAGGGATGTGCCCGCGCCGTTCACGGCGAAGACACCGATCAGGGCTGCGACGACGAGGGTGCGACCCCAGTCCGCCTCGATGACAGGCAGGGCGGCGAGCACGATCGACTCCGCGCCAGCGCAGGCGACGAGGACGGGACCAGCCCCGAACCGTCGCACACTGCGAGGAGCGAGGGCGGCGCCCATCACGGCGCCGATCGCGCCCAGACTGAACACCAATCCGAGGTGGCCCGCGGTGAGTCCCCACTCCCGCACCGCATGCACGAGGAGCAGCACCATGACCCACTGCGCGAACAGGTTGTAGATCGCCGAGAAGCCGACGAGGGCGACCAAGTATGGATCGCGACGAACGAAACGCAGCCCCTCGCGCAGCTGTGTCATCGCGCTCACCGCCGACGGATCGGGGCGCTCTTCGAGCGACCGGATGCCGAGCAGTGCGACGGCCGAGACGATGAACGTCCCCGCCTGAACGAGCAGGGCGCCCGCCGTGGTGAAGGTCTGGATGAGCCATCCTCCGACACCCGGGCCCGCGACCTCGGCGACGGAGAACGTCGCTTGGAGTCGGCTGTTCGCGCTTTCGAGGTGCTCACGCCCCACGACGCTCGGGAGGAAGGACTGGTACGCGACCTCGAACGCGACGGTGAATGCCCCGAGAAGCGCGACGAGGGTGACCAGCGCCGCGAGAGTGAGCGCACCCGCCATCGCGGCGACCACCACTGCGATCGTCAGAGAAGCGCGACAGACGTCGGACACGATGAGGATGGGACGCCGGGTGCGGCGGTCGGCGAGCACGCCGAGGGGGAGAGCGAGCAGCAGGAACGGGAGCCACCGGGCGACACCGAGCAGCCCGGCCTCGGTCGCCGAGGCGTGCAGCGTCACGACGGCGAGGAGGGGCAGAGCGAGTTCCCCGATCTGTCCCCCGACCGCCGATGCTCCGTGTGCGAGCCAGAATCTCGCGAAAGCCGGTCCGAGGCGGATCCGCGGGTTTCTTCTAATACGTGATCGGGAGGACATGCGTTAGATCATGTCCAGAGATTGGCTAATGGTGCAAGGGCCCATCACGCATTAGCCTGAGGGTATGAGCCAGACCCGCGCGGCGACGTATCCGCAGATCGGTGGGCACGCCGCCCTCGATCTGGTTGACACCGTGCACTGGCGGCTGGACCCCGCCCGGTGGATCGATACGGTGCCCACCTTCGACGCGGTCCTTGCCTGGGGAACGCAGGTCGGCGTCTTCGGTGACGCTCGCTCCGCCGCTCTCGCGGCGACGCGCGACCCCGCGCAGGCGGAGCGCGAGCACGCGGCGGTGATCGCGCTGCGCGAGGCGATCTACGCCGCCGTGTTCGAGGGGTCGGGGAGCGCCGCCGCGCTCATCGCGCGAGAATACGTCGACGCCGTGCAGAGATCGTCGTGGGAGCGCTCGACCGACGCAGGACCCTGGTCTTGGCGAACCCCCGATGACATCACCGGCCCCCGGGCAGCCGTCGCCTTCCTCGCGCACGACCTTCTCGCCTCCGACCTCAGCGCGGCCCGACAGTGCGGTGACGACGCCTGCGGATGGGTCTATCTCGACACCTCCCCGCGCGGCAATCGTGTGTGGTGCACCGCCGCCGGCTGCGGAAATCGCAATCGCGTCGCGCGCCATCACGCGCGAACCAAGCGATGACGGCGCACCTCGCGTGCTTCGCTCTCTCTTGACGCGCGCCCATGATTCGATGGGTCCTGGCCTCTCCGCAACGTCTGGACCGTGACACCACGATTGACCCATCGGAGAACCATGAACCACCCCGACGGTGCCTACGCGAAACCTCTCTTCGTCGTTCAGCGATACCCCTCGCAGCACCTGGTTGCCCGGGGGATCGGCATCCTCTTCATGGCCGGGGCGGTCGTGCTGGCCGCGTCCGAGGTCATCGAGCGGGATCCTCTCGCGTACATCGGCGTGACCGTGTGGCTGACCACCCTGGGCGGCCTCGGCGCGATCATCTTCTTCTACGCCCTGTCGCTGGGCCGGGCCCGGATCCTCGTCTTCGACGACCACCTCGTCGTCCGCTCGGGCCGCCGCCGGGCGCGCATCGTGCCGGCGTCCGAGATCGCCGAACTCGCGGCGCTGATGTCGGGGCGGGTCCGCGGGAAGGACGCGGACGGCCGGACGCTGTTCGAGACGATGCGCGTGTACCAGGGGTTCCCCGAATTCGCCTCCTGGCTACAGGAGAAGACACCGCGGCAGTGGGCCGAGATGGAGAGCGCAGGCGGCTGAGCGACGCGAGGGGGCGCGTCCCGTTCTCCGCGCGGCGTGATCCTGAGGGTGCGGCCCACAGGACACGGAAGGCCTTATTTCTCGGGGCAGGGATGCCGAGAACAACGCTGGCAAAAGCTCAGGGCCGACCGACGGGATTCTGACGTCCGGCATCCGGTCCGTGCTCGATGTGGAATCGCCGCAGCTGTCGGACCGCGCCGATCACTCGAACCACGCCGTACACCGTCAGGGTCACGAACGTGATCGCCGTACCCCACAGCCACCACGGTGCGTCGGCCCCCTCGGCGGCGAGCGTTCCAATGCCGCCGAGGCGAGGACCACGGCGCCGACCAGGGTCCAGATCGCGGCGGTGCGGGCGCGGTCGAGCCGCATCCGCTGCTGGATGAGCGACACCGACTGTTCCCCCGTCACAGCCGCTGCCCCAGAGCCCACAATCGGTCCGCCCGCCCCGAGATCGCCTCGGACAGCGCGAACGCCTGCGAATCGGTGAGGGATGCCACGTAGTCGACGATCCCGCGAGAGCGCGCGAGCGTTTCGGCTTCGGCATCCGAGGGCCGACGTTCAGCGGGCAGGGCCGCGTACTGCTCACGGGCCAGCGCGATGAGCTCGCGGAGGCGCCGCGGGGTGCGGGCGCGGTCGAGATCGTCGTCGAGCCACTCGCCGAGGGCGCGCACCGACCGGGCGAGGATGCGGCTCATGCCGCGCTGCTGGATCGCCAGGTCGGGGCGGCTGAGCACGAAGCGTTTGTGCACGAACTTCAGCACCTCGACGTGGTGCCAGGCCCACGGCGACAGCACCACGGGTCCGGCCCGCGGCGTGTCGAGCGGCCGCAGCCGTGCCGACTCCTGGAACCGCCGGATCCAGCGGTCGGTGAAGGCGGCGAGCCGACGCTCGGCCGTCAACGAGCCGTCGAAGGGGCGGGCGAGCAGGTCGGTGACCATCTCGGCATCCACGTCGCTGACGGCGGCGAGGAAGGCCTCGTCGTCGGCGATCCACGGGTCGTCGCGGCGCATCTTCCGGCGCAGGCGCTCCAGTCCCGCGCCCGGCGCGAGCTCGGCGCGCACCTCCGCGTCGTCGCGCGAGCGCCACTCGAGCACGTCGTCGAGCCAGCCGCGGAACTCCGCCGCGATCGGCGCGTGATCGAGGATCCCCGCGCGGTAGAAGTCGTCGACGTCGTGCACCGAGTACGCGATGTCGTCGGCGAGGTCCATCACGGCACCCTCGATGCTCTGGCGGAGAGGCTCGGCATCCACCCCCTGGCGGGCCTCGGCGAGGTCGTCGAGGTCGAGGTCGTACGCCGAGTACTTGTGCACGCGATACGCGCCGTCGGAAGAGCGACGGATGCCACGGGGAGGGCCGATCCGCTCGACATCGGCCGCTTCGACCGACGGCGCCCACGGGTACTTCGCCGAGGCGGCGCGCACGGCCGCGGTGAGATTGAGCCCGCGGGGCGCGTTCTCGACCACGTCGAGGGCGGTGAGGATGCGGTAGGTCTGCGCGTTGCCCTCGAACCCGTCGGGGAGGCCCAGCTCCTCGCGCGCGAGGCGGTCGAGCGTGGACTCGCCGAGGTGGCCGAAGGGCGGGTGGCCGAGGTCGTGCGCGTACGCGGCGGCCTCGACGACGGTGGCGTTACAGACGTCGCCTTCGCCCGCTTGGCGCGCACGAGTATTGAGCTGCAGCGCGACGACCCGCGCGATCGCGCTCACCTTGAGCGTGTGCGTGAGGCGGTTGTGCACGGGAGCGGCGCCGATCGAGGGCGACACCACCTGGGTCACGGCCGACAGACGCGAGAAGTACGGCGAGAACTGGATCCGCTCGAGGTCGATCGACCACGGGTCGGCGCGGGCGTCGTCGTGGTCGCGGTGGATCCGTGACGCGGGGTTGCCGACGACGGTCTCGGGTCGGGCGGTGGTGTCGTCGTGCAGCGTCATCGGGTCCTTCCGCGGCGTCAGCGTGTTCCATCAACGCTAACGCGGTTGCGAGCTCACGCGCGGAAGTCGACGAGGCGACTCGCGTCCATCGAGCTCCGGGGAGGCTGTGGACAGCGGATCGTGTTTGCCGTGCCGCCGGTACTTTCGTTGTGAGCCCGGGACATCGCGTCGCGGTGACACGAAAACGGATGAACAACATGATTCAGAATGATGAGCCGATCGTGGTGGAGGCGCCCCCCCGCGTCTTCGAGTTCCAGATTCGATGTCCGTAAAGCTGCGCTGCTCGGCGTCGGCGCTCTCGTATTCCTCGCCGTCGGTGCAATCGGAGGGCGTCTGTTTCCCCCGTTCGTCCTCGACGAGGGGTTTTGGCGAGACTTCGTGACGTCCGCGGGGTTCGGTGGGGTCGCGGCACTC
Organism: Microbacterium sp. Kw_RZR3; assembly: GCF_029222405.1. Classification (NCBI taxonomy): domain Bacteria; kingdom Bacillati; phylum Actinomycetota; class Actinomycetes; order Micrococcales; family Microbacteriaceae; genus Microbacterium; species Microbacterium sp. Kw_RZR3. The sequence goes on from NZ_JARHXC010000202.1 coordinate 5,877, forward strand.
GCCGCGGCGGCCATCGCGTTCGGCGCTGCGTGGTACACCAGTCATCGATCGACTCTGAATGCCGCCGCTGACCGGAGGCAACGTGACATCGCGGCCGAGGATGACCGCCTGCAACGAGAAGTCGCGGATCAAAGAGCGCAGTGGTGGGCCCGATTTACGTGGGCAACCGAGAGAGCACTCGACCCGAGACATCGAAACGTCGGTCTGGTGAGCATGATCGGGCTGGTGGGCCACCCTTGGGCCAGCCCGGAAGACACCGACATCGCCGACGCCGTTGCCGACGTCCTCGACAAGTTGGATACTGGAACCCCCGATGGGGGAGCAGAAGGAGGTGAGAGATGACGTCCACTAGTGATGAGACTCGTGACCTCGTCCGCCGGCTCCGCGAAAAAGCGCGCCGGGTCAAAGCCCAGCGCGATTCGGGTGAGCAGACGGTGAAGACCTCCAGATCGGGACAGTACGTCATCGTCTCCCGCTCAGGGGGCTCGACCGGACGGTCCGTCTCGAGTGTTCACGGCGAGCCTCTCCCGCCGTCGCCCCGAACTCCTCGCTCTGCCGCCTGACCGGCTGTGCGTGCGCAGATCGCGCCGCTCTTTCCCTCTCGCCACCCCTGACGCCTGCGGACGGTGTTCACACAGCGAGGAGCGCCGCGATGAGGAGGGCGGCACCTCCCGCGCCGCCCTCCCACATGTGCGGCATCAGCCCCGGCGCACCTCGACCTCGACCACGCGCGCGTCGTCGGGACCGAGCTCGTAGGTCGGGCCGGTGACGCGCAGACGCACCGCCTCGTCGACCTCGGCGCACGACGGTCCCAGCCGCAGCTCGATCTCGCCCGGCTCGACCACGCGGCGCATCGCGCGATCGCTGTACGCCAGGCGTGACGAGGGCACCGTGAACCGGATCTCGGCGCTCTCGCCGGGATCGAGCTCGACCCGCGCATACGCGACGAGCGCGGCCAGGGGCCGTGTCACGCTCGCGCCCGTGCGATGCGTGTACACCTGCACGACGTCGGCTCCGCGCACGGTGCCGGTGTTCGTGACCCGCGCCGACACGGTGAACGCGTCGCCCGCGCGGACCTCGGGCGAGGCTCCGGATGCCGAGATCCCGACGCTCCGCGAAGCGTCACCGGCGCGGAGCCCGGCGGATGCCGCGCCCCCGCGCTCGCCACCGGCCTCACCGGCTCCGCGACCGCCGCCGTCGACCCGCAGCTCCCCGCGCTCGAACGTCGTGTACGACAGCCCGAACCCGAAGGGCCGAACGGGCGTCGGGTCGGTGCTCGTCACGCCCGACGGTCCGCCGAGCAGCGGATGCAGGTACGAGTACGGCTGCGCGCCGGCCGAGCGGGGGAGCGAGACGGGCAGGCGCCCCGAGGGGGTGGCATCCCCCGCCAGAAGAGCAGCGAGCGCGGGCCCGCCCTCCTCGCCGGGGAAGAACGCCTGCAGCACAGCCGCGGGGCCGGAGTCGCCGTCGAGCGCCCAGCTCAGCGCGTAGGGGCGTCCGGTCAGCAGCAGGAGCACCACGGGGGTTCCGGTCGCGACGATCGCCTCGACGAGCTGCCGCTGCCTCCCGGGGAGCTCGAGCGATTCGGCATCGTTGCCTTCGCCGACGGTCCCGCGGCCGAAGAGCCCTGCGCGGTCGCCGACGACGACGATCGCGACTTCCGCATCCCGCGCGACGGCGACGGCCTCCGCGAAGCCGTCGGTGTCGGAACCCTCGACGGCGCAGCCGACGGCGTACGAGACCGCGGCGAATCGCGACTCCAGAGCCTCGCGGACGGTCGGGATGTCGAAGCCCATCGGCGTGCCCGGGTGATGCGCGAGCACATGGTTCGCGAACGAGTAGCAGCCCATCAGCGCCTCGGCGCTGTCGGCGTTCGGGCCGATGACCGCGATCCGTCCCGGCGCCGCGAGCGGAAGCACCCCGTCGTTGCGCAGCAGCACGGCGCTCTCGAGAGCAAGTCGGTATGCCAGCGCACGGTGCTCGGCATCGTCGAGGTCGATCTCGGTCGGGACGTCGGCGAAGTCGGCATCCAGGAGTCCGAGGTCCTCCTTCTCGGCGAGCACGCGGGCGACGGCCCGGTCGACCACGGCTTCGGGGAGGGCTCCGGATGCCACCCGCTCGGCGAGGTGCGGATACGCGTCGGGGCCGGGCAGCTCCACGTCGATCCCCGCCTCGAGAGCGAGCTGGGCCGCTTCGCCGAGGGAGCCCGCGATGCCGTGCATCGAGCGGAGGAACTCGACGGCGAAGTAGTCCGAGACCACCGTTCCGTCGAAGCCCCAGCGCCGGCGGAGCAGGTCGGTGAGCAGCTCGGGGCTCGATGCCACGGGTACGCCGTCGATCTCGGTGTACGAGTTCATGACGCTGCGGACACCGCCGTCGCGCACGGCCATCTCGAACGGCGGGAGGAAGACGTCCTGCAACTCGCGTGGGCCGGCCGACACGGGGGCGTGGTTGCGCCCGGCCCGGGAGCCGGAGTACCCCACGAAGTGCTTCAGCGTCGCGTGCACCCCCGCACTCTGGAGGCCCCGGACGTACGCCGTGCCGATGGTTCCCACGACGTACGGGTCCTCGGCGATGCACTCGTCGACGCGTCCCCAGCGGGGGTCGCGCACGACATCCAGCACGGGCGACAGTCCCTGGTGCACACCGAGGTCGCGCATCGAGCGACCGATCGCGGATGCCATGAGCTCGATTGTCTCCGGATCGAACGAGGCCCCCCACGCGAGCGGTGTCGGGAAGGTCGCCGCTTTCCACGCGGCAAAACCGGTGAGGCACTCCTCGTGCACGATCGCGGGGATGCCGAGCCGCGTCTCGGTCTTGAGGCGACGCTGCTCGCCCCACAGCCACTGAGCGCGCTCGATCGGATCGACCGGGCGCGTGCCGTACACGCGCGTGAGGTGGCCGAGGCCGTGGACGGTGGCATCCGCGTAGGCGGTCGAGGTGACCTTCTCGCCCGAAAGGGGAGCGACGACCTCGTCGCCCTGGTCGACCCAGTAGCCCACGAGCTGCGCGAGCTTCTCGTCGAGCGTCATCTCGGCGACGAGGGCCTGCACGCGAGGAGACACGCCGGGCGTGAGGGCAGCACCGACGTCGGTGTGGTGGATGGTCATGAGCGGATCAGCCCTTCACGGCGCCGGTCAGGCCGCCGACGATGCGCCGCTCGAACACGCTGAAGAACAGCAGAGCGGGGATCATCGACAGCGAGGTGAATGCGAGCACGCGCGCGGTGTCGACGGAGTACTGCGAGGCGAAGGCCTGCGTCCCGAGCGGCAGCGTGAAAGCGGCTTCGTTGTTGAGGATGAACAGCGGCAGCATGTACGAGTTCCAGCTGTTGACGAAGGCCAGGATGCCGACCGTCACGACCGCGGGAACGGCGAGCGGCAGCACCATGCGCCAGAAGAAGCCGAGGCGACCGAGCCCGTCGATCGACGAGGCCTCCTGCAGCTCGTTCGGGATCGCGGCGAGGAACGGCGACAGGATGATGATCGTCAACGGCAGGGCGAACGCGATCTGCGGCACGATGACGCCCGCGAGCGAGTTCATCAGCCCGAGGTTGCGCACGAGGATGTACAGCGGCGTGATGGCCACGGTCATCGGAAACATCAGGCCCGCGGTGAACAGGGCGTACACCGCACCGCGGCCGCGGAAGCGATAGCGCGACAGGGCGTAGGCGGCCATGAGACCCAGCGCCACGACGAACAGGGTCGTCGCGACGGCCGCGATCGCCGAGTTGCCGACCTGGCCCCAGAACGTCGGACTCGCCAACACGTCGGCGTAGTTCTCCCAGTTCCAGCGCGTCGGGAAGCCCGAGGGGTCGACGGTGATCTCGGCGTTCGAGCGGAAACCGCCGAGGATGATGTACACCACGGGGGCGAGCATCATGCCGATGAGCAGCAGGGCGACGAAGCCGACGATCACCGAGGATCCGCGGTTCGCTCCGGCAGGACGCGGGCGCGGAGCCTTGGCGCCACGCGGGGTGACGAGGGTGGCGGTGGCGGTCATTTGGTGCCTCCCGTGAGGGCGCCGGCCGTGTCGCGACGCAGTACGAAGCGCTGGTAGACGAGGGCGACGGCGAGCGAGATGAGGAACATCACCACGGCCACCGCACTGCCGTATCCGAAGCTGCCGGCGTTGCGACCGTTGGCGACCATGTAGGTGGCCATGGTCGAGGTCCCGGCGGTCGAGGCGACGTACTGGCCCCAGATGATCCAGACGAGGTCGAACAGCTGCAGCGAGCCGATGATCGACAGGAACGCCCAGATGCGGATGGTCGGACCCATCAGGGGCAGAACGATGTGCCGCTGGATCTGCCAGTACGAGGCGCCGTCGATCGCGGCGGCCTCGCTGAGCTCCTCGGGGATGCCCTGGAGCCCTGCGAGGAAGAGGATCACGGCGAAGCCGATGTACTTCCACGTGATGATGATGAGCAGCGTCCAGATCGCGAGCGCCGGGTCGGAGATCCAGTCGGCGCGCAGCGCTCCGAGGCCGATCTTCTCGAGCATCCCGTTCATCGCGCCGCTCGACTGAAGCATGAGGCCCCAGCCGAGGCCCACGACGACCTCGGAGATGACGTAGGGCACGAAGATCAGCACGCGGATGAGCGACTGCGCCCGCATCTTGCGGTTCAGCAGCAGCGCGAGACCGAGGGCGAGAGGCCCCTGCAGCACGAGTGAGCCGACGACGATGAAGGCGTTGTGGCCGAGCGCCTCGTGGAAGGCGGGGTCGGTGAGGATCGTGACGTAGTTGCGGATGCCGACGAAGTCGGTGGGCGTGCCGAACCCCGACCACTTGTAGAAGCCGTAGTAGGCGGCGAGGACCACCGGGAGGATGACGAACGAGACGAAGACGACCAGGGCGGGGCCGAGGAGGATGGCGAGCTCGCCGCGGATACGCCAGTTCTCGCGGCGGCGCCGGACGGGCGACCGCCCGGCCGAGGGGGTGCGCGGGGCACCCTCCTCGGCCAGGCGGCGACCGGCGACGTCGTCGGACGCGGTGGCGACCGGATGACGCACGGTGGTCATGTCGGGACTCCTCAGCGCGAGGCGGCGGCGTTGACGGCGTCGACGATGCCTTGCGGCGTGCCCTTGCCGGCGAAGAGGTCCACCACGGCGACGTTCAGCGCGTTGCCGACGTTCTGGCCGTAGAGCGTGTCGAGCCACACCGACACATAGGGGGCGTCGGTGTACGCCTGCAGTGCCGACTGCAGGGCGGGGGTGGTGACGGCATCCGTCGCCTCGTTCGAAGCGGGGATGGTCTGGAACGCGGCGGCGTAGTTCTCCTGGTTCTCCTTGTTGACGAGGAAGTTCAGGAAGTCGGTGCACTGCGCGGGAGCGTTGACCCAGCACGAGTAGCCGTCGACGCCGCCCATGATGGCGCCCTTCTCGCCCTTGCCGCCCGGGACCTCGGGGAACGGGAACCAACCGAGGTCGGCCAGGGGCTTCTCATCGGGGGTCAGCGAGGCGATCACGCCGGGGTTCCACGCGCCCATGAGCTCCATGGCGGCCTGGTGGTTGGCGAGCAGGCCCGCCGAGGACCCGGCGCCCTGCTGCGCGGCGGTGGTGAGGAAGCCCTCGTTGAACGGCTGGGTCTTCAGGAACGACTCGAGGTTCTCGCCGGCCTGCAACCAGCAGGGGTCGTCGAAGCTGCGGCTCTGGGCGGCCTCGTCGAGCACGTCCTTCGAGCACGCGCGCAGCGCGAAGTTGTAGTACCAGTGCGCGGCGGGCCAGGCGTCCTTGGCGCCGACCGCGATCGGGGCGACGCCCGTCGCGCGGATCTTCGCGTCGGCGGCCTCGAGGTCGGAGATGGTCGCGGGGGCCTCGGTCACCCCGGCGGCGGTGAGGAGGTCCTGCGCGGTGAAGATGCCGGAGGGGAGCACGGCGACGGGCATGCCGTAGTTCTTGCCGTCGACTTCGAAGGCATTGAGCGAGGTGCCGAGGGCGCTCTTGGCATCCGCGGAGATCTTGTCGGTGAGGTCCATGACCTGGCCGGCCGCGACGATGTCGGCGAGCTTGCCGCCGCCGCGGGCCATGAAGAGGTCGGGGGCGTCTCCGGCGTTGAGGGCAGTCTGGAGCTTGCCGTCCATCTCTTCGTTCTGCACGGCCTGGATCTCGACGGTGACGCCGGGGTTCGCCGCTTCGAAGGCCGCGGCGGTGTCTTCCCAGTATTTCTTCCCGTCGCCGGTGGTGGAGTTGTGCCACAGCGTCAGCGTGACCGAGCCGTCGGCGTTCTGGCCCCCGCCGCCGCCGGCGCAGCCGCCGAGCGCGAGGGTGCCGGCGACGGCGAGAGCCGCTCCGGCGAGGATTCTGCGCGTGTTCATGTGATTCCCGTTTCTCTTCGTCGAGGTGCGTCCTCGGGGACGCGCGGTGGTCGTCGGCAGCGATGCCGTATCCAGGGCGTGTGCTGCGCCCCGGGTCTGAGCAGTGTCGCCCGGTCGCGAACGCTCGTCAAACGTTTTCGAAAATGATTTCCACGCTATGGTCGGATGCCATGACCCGACGCGCCACCATCCACGACGTCGCCGCGGCGGCCGGTGTCTCGGTGGCCACGGTGTCGAAAGCCGTCAACGGGCGGTACGGCGTCTCGCCCGAGACGGTGAGCCGCGTTCTGGATGCCGTGAAGACCCTCGGCTACGAATCGAGCCTCGTCGCGAGCAGCATGCGGTCGCGCAAGACGGGCGTCGTCGGGGTGCTCGTCGCCGCGATCGAGCCGTTCTCGGCAGAGATCCTGAAGGGCGTCGGGGGAGCGCTGTCGGGCACCGGGTACGACCTGCTCGCCTACAGCGGATCGCGCCGCGAGGGCGAAGGGTGGGAGCGGCGATCGCTCAGCCGCCTCAGCGGCACTCTCATCGACGCCGCGATCATCGTGACGCCGACCGTGGTCAACGTGACGAGCGACGTTCCGATCGTCGCGATCGACCCGCACACGGGCCGCGCCGACCTCCCCACGGTCGAGTCCGACAGCTTCACCGGGGCGCAGCAGGCCGTGCACTACCTCGCCCAGCTCGGTCACCGCCGCATCGGTTTCATCGCGGGGCGCCCGGATCTGCGCTCCGCGGTGGCCCGTGCGTCCGGGTACCGGGAAGGGCTCTCGGCCGCCGGCATCCCGTTCGACCCCGCCCTCGTCGGCGTCGGGAGGTACGAGCAGGACGTCGCGCGCGAGGCCGCCGACGCCATGCTGTCGCTCGACGACCCGCCGACCGCTGTCTTCGCCGCGAACGACCTGTCGGCCCTGTCGATCATCGACGTCGCGGCCGAGCGCGGACTGCGCGTCCCCGACGACCTCTCGGTGGTCGGCTTCGATGACGTGCCCGAGGCCGCGCGCGCCCAACCCGCGCTCACGACCGTGCGCCAGCCGATGAAACGCCTCGGCGCCGAGGCCGTGCGGATGGTGCTCGCCCTCCTCGCCGGCGAGGACCTCCCCGAGACGCACCTCCTCCTGCCGACGCGGCTCGTCGCCCGCGGCACGACGGCTCCGCCGCGGCCGCGCTGAGCGCGGCGCGCCCCGCCC
>NZ_JARHXC010000203.1:0-3436 GCF_029222405.1 Microbacterium sp. Kw_RZR3
GCCACCTCTCGCGCAGCTCCGCGTCGGCGAGGGACGCGGCTAAGCGACCGCGCTGATCAACGCCTCCGTCGGGTTCTCGGCCGCGAGGCGATCCAGACGCGCCGCGGTGTCGGCATCCCGGGGCGAGAACCAGACCACGCGAGAGCCGAGGCCGTCGTCGATCCACAGGCTCGACATCTCGAGGTTCAGTTCGCCGACCCGCGCGTGCACGAGGTGCTTGACGGCATTGCGCTCGCCGCCCACGTCGCCCAGGCGCCAGAGCTCGGCGAACCGCGGCGACTCCTCTTCGAGCTCGGCGACGAAGCGCTGCCAGGACGGCTCCTCGTGGTGTCGCCCGTACGCTGCGCGCAGGCGCGCGGCGATCCGCCGTTGGGCGTGGTCGAGGTCGACGTGCGCGTGTTGCCACACGGAGTCGGTGAACAGCAGCACGGCGCAATTGCGTCGCTCGGCGGGCATCTCGTCGAGGTCGTCGAACAGGTAGCGGTACGAGCGGTTGTACGCGCGGATATCGAAGCGAGCGGTCTGGACCGCCGCGGGGTAGGGGAGCAGCTTCTCGAGCAGATCGAGATGCGTTGCTCCCACGCAGAGGCGCGCCCCTCGATCGGGTACGGGGAGGTCCGCGAGGGCGAACAGGTGGTCGCGCTCGTCGGCGCTCAGGCGGAGCGCTCGCGCGATGGCCGCGACGACCTGCCCGGACGCGGCGATCGGCCGGCCCTGCTCGAGCCAGGTGTACCAGGTGAGCCCGACACCGGCGAGCTGGGCGACCTCTTCACGGCGGAGCCCTGCCACACGGCGGCGTGTGCCCTCGGGCAACCCCACGTCGGCGGGACGCAGACGCGCTCGCCTGCTGCGCAAGAATCCCGCGAACTCGGCGCGGGCGTCATCGGATCGGGTCACGGCGTCGCTCCTTCTCCGGCGATCATAGGGCGGTCCTCCGACACTCCACCGCCGCAGGGGAGTGGTGCCAGTACCAGGATGAGTGCACTCCTGGTACCAGGATGCCGCGGTCTCCATGCTGGCACCATGACCACCTCCACACACCCGCCCACCGGCACGGCCCCCGTGCCGATCCGACCGGGAGCTTTCGCCGACGTTCCCACGTGGCGCTACCTCGGCTTCCTTCTCGGGCCGGGCGTGGGGACGTTCGCCTTCAACGCGGTCACCGTGATCCTGCCGACGCTGCGCGAGCGCTTCGGGGCGGGTGATGTGGCTCTCGAGCTCGTGATCGCGGGTTACGGCATCCCCTTCGCGGTCCTCCTCATCCTCGGCGGGCGGCTCGGCGACCGCTTCGGGCGGCATCGCCTGTACGTCGTCGGCATGGGACTCTTCCTCGTCTCGGCGATCGCGTGCGCGCTCGCCCCCTCGATCGAGACGTTGATCGCCGCCCGGATCGTGCAGGGCGTGGGCGCGGCCCTCTGCACACCGCAGGTCCTCGCCACGATCCAGGCCACCTCGCAGGGAGCCGCACGCACCCGCGCGATCGCCGCGTTCGGGGCGAGCGGCGGGATCGGTGCGGCCGTCGGCCAGGTCGCCGGAGGGGCGCTCGCCGCGCTGTCGTTCGGTCCGGTCGAGGGATGGCGCGCGGTGTTCGTCGTCGTCGCGCTGATCGCCGTCGCGGCGATCACGTTCGCTCCGCTCGCGCCCCGGTCGCGCGCCCACGAGATCGTTGCGATCGACCTGGTCGGCACCGCGGCGCTGGGGCTCGGCATCCTGGCCGCTTCCCTGGCCCTGACCTTCGGCCCGGCGTGGAACTGGTCGTGGCCGGTCGGAGTCGCCCTCGTCATCGCGGCCGTGTCGCTCGTGGCGATGTGGAAGCACCAGAACGCGATCGAACGCTCCGGGCGGGTGCCGCTCCTGCCGCCGAGCGTCCTGCGCCTCCGGCCCCTGCAGCTCGGCCTGATCGCGGCCGGCCTCTTCTTCGCCGGGTACTCCGCTCTGCTCTACGTCTTCCCGCGCGCGGTCGAGGCGGGCGGACTGACGTCCCTCCAGGCAGGCCTGGCGCTGCTGCCGTTCGCGGTCGTCTTCGCGGGCGTCTCGCTGGCCGTCGCGCGTATCCAGAGCCGACTCGGCGACTCCACGCTGATCCTCGGCGTCTCGCTGCAGATCGTCGCCCTGGTGGCGATGGCCGTGACTCTCACGCTCGCGTGGGGGAGCGAGATCGGGTTGTGGCTGCAGCCTTCGCTCCTCGTACTCGGCGCCGGTCAAGCGCTGATCTTCTCTCCCCTCACGCAGCTCGTTGTGCGCGAGGTCCCCGTCGAGGCGGCCGGGCTGTCGGGCGGAATGTTCAGCACCGCCCAGCAACTGGCTCTGTCGTTCGGCGTCATCGTGATCGGAGGTGTCATCGCCCTGACCGGGGTCGCCGGCCGGGCTGAGCTGCTCGCGGGTCTCGGCCTCGACATCGCGCTCGCCGTCGCTGTCCTCGCGCTGGCGGTGGCCCTGCGTGCGCGGAGCCGCCGCGCGGCGGTGTGAGCCGTCCGAATGCCGGGAGCCCGCCGTCGCCCTCCCGTCACGGCGCGGCCACCCGGCGTTCACCGCGGGCCGGTGTCATCGGAGGATGCGCACGCGTCGACCGGTGACCCTGGCCGCGGCCTCCGTCGTGGCGCTCGCCGGGGCGGGTGCGGTCGGTCTGCGGACCCTCCTCATCCGCCAGGCGGCGGTCGCCCGCCGCCGCATCGGCAAACCGCTCGGTGAGCAGGCTCTCGATGCCGATCGCGTGTGGCGCCGGAAGAAGCACCCCGGCGAGCCGGTCGAGCTGTTGCTGCTCGGCGACTCGATCGCCGCGGGTCTCGGAGCCGCCCACCGGCGCGACACGCTCGGTGCACGCCTCGCGAAGGGGATCGCGCGGCAGGCGGGTCGGCCGGTGCGGCTGCGCACGGCGGCGGTGGTGGGGTCGGAGACGTCCGCCCTCTCCGCCCAGGTCGCGTCGCTCCCCGCGGAGTACGTGCCGGACGCGGCGGTCATCGTCGTCGGCGGCAACGACGTCACCCACCGCATCCCCGCGGCACGCTCGGCGGATCAGCTGGCCGACATCGTCCGCGAACTGCGGGAGCGCGGCGTGCCCGTGGTCGTCGGTACGTGCCCCGACCTGGGGACGCTGCGAGCGATCCCGCAACCCCTGCGTGCGCTCGCCGCGCGCTCGTCGAGACAGTTGGCGTCGGCTCAGGCAGCGGCGGTCCACGGTGCAGGAGGGCGCGTCGTCGCGCTCGCGCAGGCCGTGGGGCCGATGTTCGCCGAGCGCCCCGACGAGATGTTCAGCATCGACCGCTTCCACCCCAGCGCACTCGGCTACCGCCGCACGGCCGACGCGTTGCTCCCCGCGGTGCTCGCCGCGCTCGCCGAACCGGCGCACCCCGGGCGAAACTCCTGATCGTCCCGCGCTCGCGCCGTCCCGACCCCCGGGTTCACGCGGCGAGGCGTCGCGAGAGCTCGCGAAACT
>NZ_JARHXC010000204.1:0-11340 GCF_029222405.1 Microbacterium sp. Kw_RZR3
GCCATCGCGAACGCTCGCGTCACGGCCGACAAGACGAACGAGTACCTGGATGACGCTGACCTGTACGTGAAGAACGCGTACGTCGACGAGGGCACGACGCTGAAGCGTTTCCAGCCCCGCGCTCAGGGTCGCGCCTTCCAGATCAAGAAGCGCACGAGCCACATCACGGTCGTGCTCGCGACGCCCGAGACCGCTGAGGCGGCCCCGGCTCGCGCCAACAAGAAGGCGAGCAAGTAATGGGACAGAAGGTCAACCCGTACGGCTTCCGCCTCGGCATCACCACCGACCACGTGTCGCGGTGGTTCTCGGACTCGACGAAGGCCGGTCAGCGCTACGCCGACTACCTCGCCGAGGACATCAAGATCCGTCGCCTGCTGACCACGTCGCTCGACCGCGCCGGTGTCAGCAACATCGAGATCGAGCGCACGCGTGACCGCGTCCGCGTCGACATCCACACCGCCCGTCCGGGCATCGTGATCGGTCGCCGCGGCGCCGAGGCCGAGCGCATCCGCGCCGACCTCGAGAAGCTCACCGGCAAGCAGATCCAGCTGAACATCCTCGAGGTCAAGAACCCCGAGGCCGACGCTCAGCTGGTCGCGCAGGGTGTGGCTGAGCAGCTCACCGCTCGCGTGGCGTTCCGCCGTGCGATGCGCAAGGGCCTGCAGGGCGCACAGCGTGCCGGCGCCAAGGGTGTCCGCATCCAGGTGTCGGGCCGCCTCGGCGGCGCCGAGATGAGCCGTTCCGAGTTCTACCGCGAAGGCCGGGTGCCCCTGCACACGCTCCGCGCGAACATCGACTACGGCTTCTACGAGGCCAAGACGACCTTCGGCCGCATCGGCGTGAAGGTCTGGATCTACAAGGGCGACCTCACCAACAAGGAGCTCGCCCGCGAGCAGGCCAACGCGCCCAAGTCGCGCGGTCGTGACGACCGCGGTGGCGACCGTCGTCGTGGCCCGCGCAACGAGGCCCCCGTGGCAGAAGGAGCGTCGGCGTAATGCTCATCCCCCGCAAGGTCAAGTACCGCAAGCAGCACCACCCCGGCCGTTCGGGCCAGGCCACCGGTGGCACCACGGTGTCGTTCGGTGAGTTCGGGATCCAGGCGCTCACCCCCGCTTACGTGACCAACCGTCAGATCGAGTCCGCTCGTATCGCCATGACGCGTCACATCAAGCGTGGTGGAAAGGTGTGGATCAACATCTACCCCGACCGTCCGCTCACCAAGAAGCCGGCCGAAACCCGCATGGGTTCCGGTAAGGGCTCGCCCGAGTGGTGGGTTGCAAACGTCAAGCCGGGTCGCGTCCTCTTCGAGGTCGCCGGTGTCAACGAGGAACTTGCTCGTGAAGCACTGACCCGTGCCATCCACAAGCTGCCCCTGAAGGCACGCATCATCAAGCGCGAGGAGGGCGACGCGTAATGGCGATCGGCACCAAGCAGCTCGCCCCGAGCGAGCTCGACACGTTCGAAGACCAGCGCCTCGTCGAGGAGCTGCGCAAGGCCAAGGAAGAGCTGTTCAACCTGCGCTTCCAGTCGGCCACCGGCCAGCTCGAGAGCCACGGCCGCATCCGTGCAGTCAAGCGCGACATCGCGCGTCTGTACACGGTGATCCGTGAGCGCGAGCTCGGCATCCGCGCCACCCCGGCTCCGGTCGAGGCGACGAAGGCGAAGAAGAGCAAGGCGAAGAAGGCGGATGCCGCTGACGACGCCGCGAAGGAAGAGGCGGAGTAATGGCTACCGCGAAGAAGGCCGAGGCGCAGGTCGCCGGTCACGAGCACGCCGAACACGATGTCCGTGACGAGAACGCCCGCGGTTACCGCAAGGCGCGTCGTGGCTACGTCGTCAGCGACAAGATGGACAAGACGATCGTCGTCGAGGTCGAGGACCGCGTGAAGCACCCCCTCTACGGCAAGGTCATCCGTCGCACCTCGAAGGTCAAGGCGCACGACGAGACCAACTCGGCGGGCATCGGCGACCTCGTCGTCATCAACGAGACCCGTCCGCTCAGCGCCACCAAGCGCTGGCGCCTGGTCGAGATCCTCGAGAAGGCCAAGTAAGCCTCGCGGCTTGCTTGGAACCCAAGGAGTAAAAAGTGATTCAGAACGAATCCCGGCTGAAGGTCGCCGACAACACCGGCGCCAAGGAGCTGCTCACCATCCGCGTGCTCGGCGGCTCCAACCGTCGCTACGCCGGCCTGGGTGACGTCATCGTCGCCACGGTCAAGGACGCGATCCCGGGTGGAAACGTCAAGAAGGGCGACGTGGTCAAGGCTGTCGTCGTCCGCGTCGTCAAGCAGACCCGCCGTCCCGACGGCTCGTACATCAAGTTCGACGAGAACGCCGCCGTGATCCTGAAGAACGACGGGGAGCCCCGCGGCACCCGCATCTTCGGACCGGTCGGTCGTGAGCTTCGTGACAAGAAGTTCATGAAGATCGTCTCGCTCGCCCCGGAGGTCATCTGATCATGGCGAAAATCAAGAAGGGTGACCTCGTTCAGGTCATCTCGGGCGCCAAGCCCGAGCGCGGCGGCGACCGCGGCAAGCAGGGCAAGGTCCTCGAGGTCCTTCCCGAGCAGAACCGCGTCATCGTCGAGGGCGTGAACTACGTCACCAAGCACAACCGCGTGGGCCAGTCCCAGCGCGGAACCAAGACCGGTGGCATCGAGACGTTCGAGGCCCCGATCCACATCTCCAACGTCGCGATCGTCGACCCCTCGACCAAGAAGCCGACCCGCGTCGGCCACCGGGTCGAGGAGCAGGTCAAGGACGGCGTCAAGCGCACCGTCCGCGTGCGCTTCGCGAAGAAGTCAGGCAAGGACCTCTGAACATGAGCACCGTGACTGCCGCGGAGACTGGCAAGATCCAGCCCCGCCTCAAGCAGAAGTACAACGCCGAGATCAAGAAGGCGCTGCAGGACGAGTTCGGCTACGAGAACGTCATGCAGATCCCCGGCCTGGTCAAGGTCGTCGTGAACACCGGTGTCGGCGAGGCCGCTCGTGACAGCAAGGTGATCGATGGTGCGGTCGACGACCTCACCAAGATCACCGGTCAGAAGCCGGTCGTCACCAAGGCCCGCAAGTCGATCGCCCAGTTCAAGCTGCGCGAAGGCCAGGCCATCGGCGCGCACGTCACCCTCCGCGGTGACCGCGCGTGGGAGTTCGTCGACCGCCTCGTCAACCTCGCTCTGCCGCGCATCCGCGACTTCCGCGGCCTGTCGCCCAAGCAGTTCGACGGCAACGGCAACTACACCTTCGGTCTCCAGGAGCAGTCCGTGTTCCACGAGATCGACCAGGACCGCATCGACCGTGTCCGTGGTTTCGACATCACGATCGTCACCACGGCCAAGACCGACGACGAGGGCCGTTCGCTGCTGCGCCAGCTCGGCTTCCCGTTCCAGTCGGCCGACGCTCAGGCCTGACCCCTTGGGCCCCCGGGTTTCCGGGGGCCCATCATCGAAGGTCGCCTGTCGTGTAACGGCAGGCGAAACCTCATGAACGAAAGAAGCAACACATGACGATGACAGACCCGGTCGCAGACATGCTGACCCGTCTGCGCAACGCGAACTCGGCGCACCACGACTCCGTGTCGATGCCGAGCTCGAAGCTCAAGACCAACATCGCCGAAATCCTCAAGCAGGAGGGTTACATCGCTGACTGGAGCGTCGAAGACGCCCGTGTCGGCCAGACCCTCAACATGACGCTGAAGTACGGTCCGAACCGCGAGCGGTCCATCGCCGGCATCAAGCGCGTCTCGAAGCCCGGCCTCCGCGTGTACGCGAAGTCGACCGAGGTCCCCACGGTCCTCGGCGGGCTCGGCGTCGCCATCCTGTCCACCTCCTCCGGTCTCCTCACCGACCGTCAGGCCGAGCAGAAGGGCGTCGGCGGGGAAGTCCTCGCCTACGTGTGGTGATCTGACATGTCGCGTATCGGACGTCTTCCCATCGACATCCCCGCCGGAGTCACCGTCACGGTGAACGGCCGGGAGGTCTCCGTCAAGGGCCCCAAGGGCGAGCTCGCGCTCACCGTTGCGCAGCCCCTCGAGGTGTCGGTCGAGGAGAACCAGGTTCTCGTCACCCGCCCCGACGACGAGCGCGAGTCGCGGTCGCTCCACGGCCTGACCCGCACGCTCATCAACAACAACATCATCGGTGTCACCCAGGGCTACACCAAGGGCCTCGAGGTCGTCGGCACGGGTTACCGCGTGGCGCAGAAGGGCAGCTCGGTCGAGTTCGCCCTCGGCTTCTCGCACCCCGTCCTGATCGACCCGCCCGCGGGCATCACCCTCACGGTCGAAGGCAACAACAAGCTCACCGTGAGCGGCATCGACAAGCAGGCCGTCGGCGAGGCCGCCGCCAACATCCGCAAGATCCGCAAGCCCGAGCCCTACAAGGGCAAGGGTGTGCGCTACGCGGGCGAGGTCGTCCGCCGCAAGGCCGGAAAGGCTGGTAAGTAAGCATGGCTGTGCAGTCGAAGTCTGTTGCTCGCGCACGTCGCCACGCGCGCCTTCGCAAGAAGGTCGTTGGCACCGAGCTGCGCCCCCGTCTGGTCGTGACGCGTTCGGCGCGCCACGTGTTCGTCCAGGTCGTGGACGACAGCAAGGGCCACACCGTGGCCTCCGCCTCCACCCTCGAGACCGACCTGCGCGGCTTCGACGGTGACAAGACCGCCAAGGCCCGCAAGGTCGGCGAGCTCGTCGCCGAGCGTGCGAAGGCCGTCGGCGTGTCCGACGTCGTGTTCGACCGCGGAGGCAACCGGTACGCCGGTCGCGTCGCCGCGATCGCCGACGGTGCCCGCGAAGGAGGGCTGAACCTGTGAGTGACAACAAGGAGACCGAAGTGACCGAGCAGACTGCACCGGCTGAGGGTGCGGCTGCGGCCACGGCCCCCGCCGAGCGTGAGCGCGAGCCGCGTCGCGGTGGTCGCGAGCGCAACACCAACCAGCGCGACCGTGGTTCGCGCGACCGCAACGAGAGCCAGTTCCTCGAGCGCGTCGTGACGATCAACCGCGTGTCGAAGGTGGTCAAGGGTGGTCGCCGCTTCAGCTTCACGGCGCTCGTCGTCGTGGGCGATGGCAACGGCGTCGTGGGTGTCGGTTACGGCAAGGCCCGCGAAGTCCCCCTCGCCATCTCGAAGGGTGTCGAAGAGGCCAAGCGCAACTTCTTCCGCGTTCCCCGCTCGGGCTCGACCATCCCGCACCCCGTCCAGGGTGAGGCCGCTGCCGGCGTGGTGCTCCTGCGCCCCGCCGCTGCCGGTACCGGTGTTATCGCCGGTGGTCCCGTCCGTGCCGTCCTCGAGTGCGCCGGCATCCACGATGTCCTCTCGAAGTCGCTCGGCTCGTCGAACACGATCAACATCGTGCACGCGACCGTCGAAGCGCTGAAGTCGCTCGAGGAGCCCCGCGCCGTGGCCGCTCGCCGTGGCCTGGAGTTCGACCAGGTCGCCCCGGCCCGCCTCGTGCGCGCCGAGGCCGCCGCTCAGAAGGTAGGTGCCTGATGGCCGAGCGTCTGAAGGTCACGCAGATCAAGTCCAAGGTGAGCGAGAAGCAGAACCAGCGTGACACGCTGCGCTCGCTCGGTCTCAAGCGGATCGGCGACTCGGTCGTCCGTCCCGACGACGCGCAGACGCGCGGTTACGTCAAGACCGTCGCCCACCTCGTCAAGGTTGAGGAGATCGACTAATGGCTGCCAAGAAGGACGAGACCGCCACGGTCGACGCCCCGAAGAAGGCCTCGGCCCGTAAGACGGCTGAGAAGAAGGAAGCCCCCGCGGCCCGCCCCGGCGTGCTGAAGGTCCACCACCTGCGTCCCGTCCCGGGTGCCCGTACCGCCAAGACCCGTGTGGGTCGCGGTGAGGGCTCGAAGGGTAAGACGGCCGGTCGCGGTACCAAGGGAACCAAGGCCCGTTACCAGGTCAAGGTCGGCTTCGAGGGTGGGCAGATGCCGTTGCACATGCGCACCCCCAAGCTCCGCGGCTTCAAGAACCCGTTCCGCGTCGAGTACCAGGTCGTGAACCTGGAGAAGCTCGGCGAGCTCTACCCGCAGGGTGGCGACGTGACCGTCGCCGACCTGGTGGCCAAGGGCGCCGTGCGCAAGAACGAGAAGGTCAAGGTGCTCGGCACCGGCGACATCTCGGTCGCGCTGACCGTCTCGGTCGACAAGGTCTCCGGCTCCGCAGAGCAGAAGATCGTCGCCGCGGGCGGCACCGTCAACTGACGCCCGAACCCCGGAGGGGCCGGCGGCCTTACGGCCGTCGGCCCCTTCTGGGTTAGTCTGATTTGGTGTGCGCCTGCGGCGCGCCGAGATCGTTCTGGAGGAATCCCCTTTGTTCAGCGCCATCGCGCGGGTTTTCCGCACGCCCGACCTGAGGCGCAAGATCGCCTTCACGTTGGGGATCATCGCCATCTACCGGCTCGGTGCTCATGTCCCGTCGCCGTTCGTCGACTTCCCCAACGTTCAGCAGTGTTTGAGCGACTCCGGAAGCACCGAAGGTCTGCTGTCGCTGGTCAACCTCTTCTCCGGTGGCGCCCTGCTGCAGCTGTCGATCTTCGCGCTCGGTGTCATGCCGTACATCACGGCCACGATCATCGTGCAGCTGCTGCGCGTCGTCATCCCGCACTTCGAGACCCTCTACAAGGAGGGCCAGGCGGGTCAGGCGAAGCTGACGCAGTACACGCGCTACCTGACCATCGCTCTCGCGCTGCTGCAGTCGACGACCCTGGTCACCGTGGCGCGTTCCGGGCAGCTCTTCGGCACTGCCGGCATCCCGGAGTGCCAGCAGCTCCTGACGAACGACGTCTGGTGGGCTCAGCTGCTGATGATCATCACGCTCACCGCCGGTACGGGCCTCGTCATGTGGTTCGCCGAGCTGGTCACCGAGCGTGGCGTCGGCAACGGCATGTCCATCCTCATCTTCACGTCGATCGCCGCCACCTTCCCGGCCGCGATGATGTCGATCCTCAACTCGCGCGGTGTCGAGGTCTTCCTCCTCGTCCTGGCCGTCGGCATCCTGGTCGTCGCGCTCGTCGTCTTCGTCGAGCAGTCCCAGCGCCGCATCCCGGTGCAGTACGCCAAGCGCATGGTCGGCCGCCGCACCTACGGCGGCACCAACACCTACATCCCGATCAAGGTGAACATGGCCGGTGTGGTGCCGGTGATCTTCGCGTCGTCGCTGCTGTACATCCCGGCCCTCATCGCGCAGTTCAACCAGCCTCAGGCGGGTCAGGAGCCGGCCCCGTGGGTCACCTGGATCTCGCAGTACCTCACGCGCGGTGACCACCCGCTGTACATGCTCATCTACTTCCTGCTGATCGTCGGTTTCACGTACTTCTACGTCGCCATCACGTTCAACCCCGTCGATGTCGCCGACAACATGAAGAAGTACGGCGGGTTCATCCCCGGCATCCGCGCGGGACGCCCGACCGCCGAGTATCTCGACTACGTACTGACGCGCATCACGCTCCCCGGCTCGATCTACCTCGGTCTGATCGCGCTCCTGCCGCTCGTGGCCCTCGCCACGGTCGGCGCGAACCAGAACTTCCCCTTCGGCGGCGCTTCGATCCTCATCATCGTGGGTGTCGGTCTCGAGACGGTGAAGCAAATCGACGCGCAGCTCCAGCAGCGCCACTACGAAGGGCTCCTCCGATGACGGCTCGTCTGTTGATCGTCGGCCCGCAGGGTTCGGGCAAGGGGACGCAGGGCGTCCGCATCGCGGAGGCGTTCGGCATCCCCGTCGTCTCGACCGGCGACGTGTTCCGTGCAAATGTGGCCGCAGGCACCGACCTCGGCAAACAAGTCACCTCGATCATCGACGCCGGTGACCTCGTCCCCGACGAGCTGACCAGTGCGGTCGTGCGTGACCGGCTGTCGCAGCCGGACGCGGGGGAGGGGTTCCTCCTCGACGGTTACCCGCGCAACCTCGCGCAGGTCATGCACCTCGATGAGTTCCTCGGCGGACGCGACGAGGCCCTCGACGCCGTCATCGCACTCGTGGTTCCCCGTGACGAGTCTCTGGCGCGTCTCACCGCGCGCGCCGCTGAGCAGGGCCGCGCCGACGACACGGCCGAGGCGATCGAGACCCGCCTGAACATCTACGAGCGCGAGACCGCCCCGATCCTCGGGGTCTACGGGACGCGAGGGATCGTCGACGAGATCGACGGTGTCGGCGGGCTCGACGAGGTCACGGGCCGGATCTTCGCGGCGCTTGACGCGCGCGGTCTCCGCCGTCGTTCGGCTGACTGACAGTGGTCTTCCGCTCCTCGATCTACAAGAAGCCCGCTCAGTTGCGCGCCATGGTGGAGCCCGGGCTGATCACCGCCGCCGCGCTCGACGCCGTGCGTGCGCTGATCGCTCCGGGTGTCACCACGCTCGAGCTCGACGCGGCCGCCGCCCGGGTCATCGCCGAGCGTGGTGCCGAGTCGAACTTTCAGATGGTGCGCGGCTACCGGCACACCATCTGCGCCTCGGTAAACGAGCAGGTGGTCCACGGCATCCCCAGCGAACGACCCCTGCGGGCGGGCGACATCCTGTCGATCGATGCGGGGGCGCAGTTCCGCGGCTGGAACGGCGACTCGGCCTTCACAGTCATCGTGCCGGGCGAGGCGCCCGAAGATGTCGTCGCTCCGCGGCGCCGCCTGTCGGAAGTCACCGAAGGTTCGCTTTGGGCGGGCATCGCGGCACTCAGCCGTGCCTCCCACCTGGCCGAGGTCGGGGCTGCCATCGAGGCGTACATCGACGACAACGCGCCGGAGGGCGGCTACGGCATCCTGCGCGACTACGTCGGGCACGGGATCGGGCGCAAGATGCACGAATCGCCGAGCGTCTTCAACTACGCCGTGGCCGACAAGGGCCCGGAGGTGCGCCCCGGACTCGCCGTGGCGATCGAGCCGATGGTGGTCATCGGCGATCAGGCCACCGAGGTCGAGGACGACGGGTGGACCGTGTCGACGATCGACGGCACAGCCGGCTCCCATTGGGAACATAGCGTCGCCGTGCACGATGGGGGCATCTGGGTTCTCACCGCGCCCGACGGTGGTGCAGAAAAGCTGGCGCCCTTCGGTGTGGTGCCGAAGGAGATCGATTGATGATGATGGCTGCGGCACGCAAGGCCACGAACTGGTTCGCGATCGGTATCACGGCTGCAGCGGTGGTGATCGTCCTCGTCGTGGGCGGTGTCGTGTGGTTCGCCAACAGCCAGGCGACCTCGCCCGGCACCCTTCCGCAGTCCTCGGCGGTCAACACGGACACGGGGGCGATCTCGGTGGGCTCCGGTTCGAAGACCGTGGACACCTACGTCGACTTCATGTGCCCCATCTGCAACTCGTTCGAGCAGTCGTACGGACCGACGCTCCAGCAGCTCGTCGACGACGGCACGATCACGCTGAACATCCACCCGATCTCGATCCTCGATCGGTCATCGCAGGGGACCCAGTACTCGACGCGCTCTGCCAGCGCGGCCTACTGTGTCGCTGTCGACGACCCCGCGAACATCCCCGCTTTCGTCAAGGCGATGTACGCGCAGCAGCCCGCGGAGGGCACCTCCGGCTTGGACGACGCCACGATCGCATCGATCGCGACGAGCGCGGGTGCATCGGATGCCGTGACCTCCTGCATCAACGACGGCACATACGAGAAGTACGTGACGGCCATGACCCGTCAGACCCCGATCCAGTCGGGCGCGAGTGGTGTCTCCACTCCCACCATCGTCGTGAACGGGACGCTCCTCACCAACAAGACCGACCTGACCGGTGACCCGCAGAAGGACATCGTCGCCCGTCTGAACGGCTGACGACACTCCCGGCGAGTTGCCGGGTCGAGCATTACCACGTATGCTTGATCTTTGGTGCGTTGCGCCTTCATTGGCGTGTCGAAGCACCGAACCCCCATCCACCGCAGACCGGCCGGTCTGCAACTGAGCGTGAGCGAGTTTATGGCGAAGAAAGACGGTGTCATCGAGATCGAGGGCACGGTGTCCGAGGCACTGCCCAACGCGATGTTCCGTGTCGAGCTGACGAACGGGCACAAAGTGCTCGCGACCATCTCGGGCAAGATGCGGCAGAACTACATCCGCATCATCCCCGAGGACCGTGTCGTCGTCGAACTGAGCCCGTACGACCTCACTCGCGGTCGTATCGTCTACCGCTACCGCTGAGTCCGGCCGAGAAGTAACGAACCGCACCTCGCGGCTTCGAAGACAGCGAAACAGGAACATCATGAAGGTCAACCCCTCCGTCAAGCCCATCTGCGATCACTGCAAGGTGATCCGCCGCCACGGGCGCGTGATGGTGATCTGCAAGAGCAACCCGCGCCACAAGCAGCGCCAGGGCTGAGCTTCCAGCTCGACGTCGTTCCACTCGACGTCATCTCCAACTGAATACACACCGGCAGGATCAGATCCGCCTCTCGGACGCTTCGATAATCTCAGCGGCCGAGTGGCGGGGACACCTCGGGGCGGAGGCCCGAGCACCGATCCTGCTCCACACCTCCAGCACACTCTGAGGAGAGCCGCATGGCACGTCTTGCCGGCGTCGACATCCCGCGCGATAAGCGCGTGGTGATCGCACTTACGTACATCTACGGCGTGGGCCGCACCCGCTCCGTCGAGATCCTGAACGCGACCGGCATCAGCCAGGACATCCGCGTCAAGGACCTCACCGACGACCAGCTGGTCGCGCTGCGCGACCACATCGAAGGCACCTACAAGGTGGAGGGTGACCTCCGTCGCGAGGTCGCCGCCGACATCCGCCGCAAGGTCGAGATCGGTTCCTACGAGGGCCTGCGCCACCGCCGCGGCCTCCCCGTGCGCGGTCAGCGCACGAAGACGAACGCGCGTACCCGCAAGGGTCCCAAGCGCACCGTCGCCGGCAAGAAGAAGGCGCGCTAAGCCGCGGGCTGAGCGTCAGGATTCAGGAGAACGCACATGGCACAGGCCAAGTCCGCCGCGCGCAAGCCGCGCCGCAAAGAGAAGAAGAACATCGCCGTGGGTCAGGCCCACATCAAGTCGACGTTCAACAACACGATCGTTTCGATCACCGACCCCTCGGGCGCCGTCATCAGCTGGGCTTCGTCCGGCGGTGTCGGATTCAAGGGTTCGCGCAAGTCGACGCCGTACGCCGCCGGCATGGCCGCCGAGTCGGCCGCCCGCCAGGCGCAGGAGCACGGCGTCAAGAAGGTCGACGTCTTCGTGAAGGGTCCGGGTTCGGGTCGTGAGACCGCGATCCGTTCGCTCACCGCGGCCGGCCTCGAGGTCGGCTCGATCCAGGACGTGACGCCGCAGGCCCATAACGGCTGCCGTCCGCCCAAGCGTCGCCGCGTCTGACGCGTCCGTTCCCGGGGAGAGTTCTTCGCTCCCCGGGA
>NZ_JARHXC010000205.1:0-3711 GCF_029222405.1 Microbacterium sp. Kw_RZR3
GCCCGCGTGTAGCGGTGATCGCTAACACGGCGCGGGAGCATCACCGGCTGAGCGCGGAGCGCGACACGATGATGCGCTGTACCACCACGAACAGCAGCAGGAGCGCGCCGACGGTGATGCGCGTCCAGGACTGCTCGGCGCCCGAGAACGAGATGATCGTGCGGATGAGGCCGTACACGAACACGCCGATCATCGAGCCGATCACGAACCCGCTGCCGCCGGTGAGGAGCGTCCCCCCGATGACGACCGCGGCGATCGTGTCGAGCTCGGTCCCCACGCCGTTGAGGGGGTACCCGGCACCGGAGTACGCCGTCAGGACGATGCCCGCGAGGCCCGCGCACACCCCGCTGATGACGTAGACCGACAGTTTCGTCCGCACGACCGGCAGACCCATGAGCCGGGCCGACTGCTCGTTGCCGCCGACCGCGTAGACCGTGCGACCGAAGCGCGTGTAGCGGAGCACGAAGGCCGCGATCGCGACGGTCAGCAGGGCGATGATGCCCGTGGGGGTGATGTACCAGCCGGCGAACGAGAACCGCGTGGACTGCAGCCACAGGATGCCGTCGTTCTCGACCTTGATCGACTCGAGGCTCACCACGAACGCGAGTCCGCGGGCGAGGAACATGCCGATCAGCGAGGCGATGAACGGTTGCACGTCGAAGAACTGCACGAGCACGCCGATCAAGAGGCCGATCGCCGCGCCGATGAGCACCATCGCGGGGACCGCCACGGCCACCGGGACCCCGTCACCGAGGAGCTTGGCGCACAGGATGCCGGTGAACGCCATGACCGCGCCGACCGACAGGTCGATGCCCCCGGTGAGGATGACGAAGGTCATGCCCACGGCGAGGACCAGGAGGTACGCGTTGTCGAGCAGGATCGACGACATGATGCGCGGCAGCTGGAAGTTCGGGAAGTAGGCCATCGAGCCCGCGATCATGATGATCAGGATGGCCACGGCGGCGAACACCGGGACCCACGAGATGTGACGGCTGAGGAAGCGCCGGTACGCGCTGATCGACGACGCGGCGCCGCGCTCCGGGGCGGTGAGAGTGGTCATCAGGACAGCACCTTTGCGTCAGGACGGCGGGTGAGCGGACGGGCGGCGGAACGACCGGCCGTCTGGAAGAACGAGCGGAACCGCGGCGACTGCAGCAGCACCACGATGAGCACGGCCGCGGCCATGAACACCGGGCTGACCGCGGGTGGGACGCCGAGGAAGGTGATCGTGCTCTTGAGCGTCTGGATCGTGAAGACGCCGACCACGGTGCCCGCGATGCTGAACTTGCCGCCCGCGAGCGAGGTGCCACCGAGCACCACCGCGAGGATGGCATCCAACTCGATGTAGAGGCCCGCCGCGTTCGCGTCGGCCGCCATGATGTTCGAGCTGTAGAGGATGCCGGCGATACCCGCGAGCGTGCCGCTGGCGATGTAGGCACCCCAGATGATGCCGCGCGAGCGGACACCGGCGAGGCGGCTCGCCTCGGGGTTGATGCCCACCGCTTCGGTGAGCATGCCGAGAGCGGTACGACGCTCGAGGACCCCGACCACGATCACGGCGACGATCGAAACGTAGAACGCGAAGGGCAGGCCCAGCACGTAACCCTGCGCCATGAACTGGTACGGGTCGCTGTTGATCGTGGTGATGAAGCCCTTGGTGATCAGCAGGGCGACACCGCGGCCGGCGAGCATCAGCACAAGCGTGGCGATGATCGGTTGGATGCCGAGCACCGAGACCAGGAACCCGTTCCAGACGCCGAGCAGCAGAGCGGTTCCCACCGCCGCGACGATCGCGATCATCACGACGCCGAGGTTCCCCGGTTCGGGGGACGCTTCGATGATGGTGAGCGCGACGGCGCCGGACACCGCCATGATCGCGCCGACCGAGAGGTCGATGCCGCGGGTGGCGATCACGAGCGTCATGCCGAGCGCGACGAGCATGAGCGGTGCGCTGTTGCGCAGGATGTCGATCAGCGACCCGTAGAGCTGCCCGTTCTGCACCGTGATGCTGAGGAACGACGGCCGCGAGATCGTGTTGACGGCGATCAGGGCGATGAGCGCCGCGATCGGCCAGACGAGGCGGTGCGTGAGGAACTTCTTCATGCGATCTTCTCCCGATCGGACGGCGATGTCTCGGGGGCGGTTGCGGGCGTGGTCGGCTCCGCCTGACCTTCGGCGATGTATGCCACGAGGCCGTCGAGATCGACGTCCTTGGTGGCCAGTTCGCCGATCTTACGACGGTCGCGGAGCACGGCCACGCGCTGGGCGAGGCGCAGGACCTCTTCGAGCTCGGAGGAGATGAAGATGACCGACAGGCCCTTCTCAGCGAGCTCGGCGACCTTGCGTTGGATGTCGGCCTTGGCGCCGACGTCGATGCCGCGCGTGGGCTCATCGAGGATGAGCAGCTCCGGTGCCGTGGCGAGCCAACGGGCGAGCAGCACCTTCTGCTGGTTGCCACCCGAGAGGTTGCGGATCAGGGCGTTCGGGTTGGCCGGGCGGACACCGAGGGCGGTGATGTACTCGTCGACGATCGCCTGCTTCTCGGCGGCGCCCACGCGACGGAGTGCGCCGCGACGGGCCTGCACACCGAGGATGATGTTCTCGGCCACCGTGAGGTCGCCGACGATGCCCTCGGCGCGACGGTCCTCGGACGAGAAGGCGATACCGCGATCGAGCGCGTGTCGGGGCGAGCCGGTGCGAGCGGACGAACCACCCACCTCCAGGGAACCGCCATCGGTGCGGTCCGCCCCCGCGATGAGACGCGCGAGCTCCGTACGGCCGGAGCCGAGGAGACCCGCGAGCCCGACGACCTCGCCCCCAAACACTTCGAGGTCGACGGGCTCGAGGGCGTTCTTGCGGCCGAGGCCGATGGCCCGCAGCACGGGGGTGCCGGACCGGTCGATCGGGCGCTCGGCGCTGGCGGAGATGGCATCCAACTCGCCGAGCTCGCGGCCGATCATCTTGGCGACGAGTTGTTCGCGGCCGAGTTCTTCGACGGGGTACTCCCCCACCAGCGTGCCGTTGCGGAGCACGGTCAGGCGGTCGGAGATCTCGTAGATCTGGTCGAGGAAGTGCGAGACGAACAGGATCGCGACGCCGCGGTCGCGGAGATCGCGCACGACGCCGAAGAGCTGCTCGACCTCGCCGCGGTCGAGGCTGGACGTGGGCTCGTCGAGGACGAGCACCTTGGTGTCGACCACCATGGCGCGACTGATCGCGACGAGCTGCTGGATCGCGATCGAGTGGCTCGCGAGGATCGACCGCGTGTCGATGCGCACGCCGAGCTCGGAGAGATGACGTTCGGCGGCCGCGTGGGTCGCCTTCCAATCGATCATGCCCGCGCGGCGGACCTCCTGACCGAGCATGACGTTCTCGCCGACGGTGAGGTTCTGGCAGAGGTTGACCTCTTGATAAACGGTGGCGATGCCCGCCGCCTGCGCGTCGGCGGTGGCGCGGAAGAGCCGCTGCTCGCCATCGACGCGAATGGTGCCGGCGTCGATGCCGTAGACACCGGTGAGGGCTTTGATGAGCGTGGACTTGCCGGCGCCGTTCTCGCCCATGAGGGAGTGGACTTCGCCGGGGTAGAGGGTGAAGTCGACCCCGTCGAGGGCCTTCACTCCGGGGAAGGTGATGCTGATTCCTCGCATCTCGACCACGGCGGCCTGCGGGCCGGGGGCCGCTGCAGCACGTTCGGATGTCATGCTCGATCGC
>NZ_JARHXC010000206.1:0-11320 GCF_029222405.1 Microbacterium sp. Kw_RZR3
GCCGAGCGCGTGTGGATGTCGCTCTCGCCCGAGACGCCGTTGAGCTCGAGGTATACCCGGCCCTCGGTGCGGGTGAGCGTGGCCGTGCTGCGTCGTTCGATGTGACCGGCCATGCGCTCCACGAACCCCGCGTCGAAGCTGTGCAGGAGAACGTCCTCACCCCGGTGGATCCGCTTTCCGGCCCACGGTGCGGCGACCTTGTCGGGGTCGCGGTGCGTGTACACGGCGGTGCGCGCGGCCTTCATGCTGCCGGTGTGCAGGCGGGCGGCATCCGGGGCTCCCACCTCGATCCACGCCACCAGCGCGCCCGTGAGGTCGCGCACGAGCACAGCGGGTTCGTCCGTGGCCGAGATGCCCTCGCTGAAGTCGATGCCGTCCTCGTACTCGAGGCAGTAGGCGAGCACACGGGTCAGCATGTAGGCGTCGGTCTCGGACGGATGCCGAGCGACGCGGATCGACAGCTCGTCGTAGACGCCGCGGTCGACGTCGGAGAGCTGCACCGTGAACGTGTGAATGGTCGCGCCGATAGCCACGAGGGTCGAGCCTACGTCGTCTGCGCTCGCCTGCGCGTTCGCGCACCCCGTTGAGTTGCGCCGAATGGTCGCCGCGAAGCCTCCCGAGCGGACATTCGGCGCGAGTCGCCGAGTGTGGCGCGCTTGTCGGGGCGCGAACGCAGCGCATAGCGTCGAGGGATGCCAGATCCCCGCGCACTCCGCATCGATGTCGGCCCGTTCCGCCTGGAGCCGACGCCCGACGCCGGCATGTGGACCGCCGTGCCGCGCGATGCGGACGGGGGAGTGGCATCCGGGATCACTGCCGCGTGGAGCGACTGGGTCGCGTTCGCGGAGAAGGTGCGCCGGGCCGACGAGTTGTGGCGCGAGCGCGAGTCGCGCGGGGACGCGTGGGACGAGGGTTTCGTGGCCGCGAGGGATGCCGCAGCGATCAACCCCTACCGGTGACGGGTCAGGAGGGTCCGTCGACGAGCACGAGACTCTGACGGGTGTCGGCCATCTTCACCCAGCCGTCGCCGAAGAGGTACGTGATGCCATACCCCTCGCTGTCGCCTCGGCCACCCACCCACGCGGAGTTCTCCGTCACGTAGGTGCCGCCCGGCCCGTCCTCGCGGCGCCAACCGGAGGCGATGAGCTCTCGCTCAGCCTTGGCCGCGGTGGCGTCGTCGATCGGAGCCCAGCCGAACACCTGGACGCGGTCCGTCGTGATCCGCTGGTCGCCCCACTTGCACTGGATCCCGCCGTCGATCTCGGTCGCCCCGATGCGGAACGGCTCGGAGCTCACGCTCCACCCGAGGCTCCGGAAGTCGTCGGCGGTGCTCTTCGGGATGATCGTGTCGCACGTGGGGTCGGCAGCGGGCTCGGGGGTGCCGTCGGAGGTCGGTTTCGGGGTGGAGGTGCCGGGGGCGTCGCTCGGCACCTGCGCGGCCGCGGTCGGCGTCGGTGCCGGAGCGGAGCAACCGGCGAGCAGGATGCCGGCTAGCGCGACGGTCGAGATGACGAGCCCGAGACGGCGGCTCACGCGGTGCCCTCGTCGTGCGTGAGGCGGAAGAAGTCGTCGTGCAGGATGCCGTTGGTCGCGAACGACGAGCCGGCGTCGAGGCGGTCGGATCCGTCGAAGGCGGTGAAGCGGCCGCCCGCTTCGCGCACGATCGGCGCGAGGGCGGCGACGTCGTACTCCTTCACGCCGAACTCCGCCACGAGCTCGAGGCGGCCCTCGGCGAGCCACATGTAGGGAAGGGCATCGCCGTACCCCCGGTCGCGCCAGACGGCGCGGGTGAGTCGGTCCAGGGCCGGGAGGAGGTCGACGTCGCGCCACTGCTCGACGCTCTGGAAGCTGACACTGGCCTTCGCCACATCGTCGATGTCGGAGACCCGGATGCGGCGGGGAGCGCCGGACGGGGTGTTCGTCCACGCCCCGTGGCCCGTCGCGGCCCACCAGCGGCGCCCGAGGGCCGGCTGGCTCACCACTCCGACCACGGGAACCTCACCGACGCTGAGGGCGATCAGCGTCGCCCAGATCGGGATGCCGCGCATGTAGTTGTGCGTGCCGTCGATCGGGTCGATCACCCAACGCCGCGCGGTGTCACCCGACGTGCCGTACTCCTCGCCCAGAACGGCGTCGCCGGGGCGCTCGGCATCCAGGATCTCTCGGATCGCCCGCTCGGTCGCGAGGTCGGCTTCGGTCACGTGCGTCCGGTCGGCCTTCGTGTCGATGCGCAGGTCGTCGGCGTCGAAGCGCGCCATGGCGACCGCGTCGGCGGCGTCCGCCAGTCGCAGAGCGAGCGCGAGGTCGTCGGCGAGGGTGGGGAGGTTCTCGTCGGGAGTCGGGGACACGGCTCCAGGATAACCGGCGACCCCGGGCCGATTTGGCGCGGTCGCGTCACGCCTGGTAACGTAATCCCTCGGTTCGCCAAGCAAATCTGAGGCGGATCAGCCTGCACCTCTAGCTCAATCGGCAGAGCAACTGACTCTTAATCAGTGGGTTCTGGGTTCGAGTCCCAGGGGGTGCACGCACCGGGCCTCCACCTTCGGGTGGGGGCCCTTTCTCGTGCGGGCGGACATTACTCCACGGTCCACCACGCCACGTCGACGAGGCACAGGCCCCCGTCGTCCTCCCGGTAGAACAGGTCTCCGGGATACTCGACCCCGGATGCCACGCGCCCGGCGGGCAGTGACAGGTTGATGCTCCACGTCGGGTCGAACTCGGCCTGCTCCGGCCAGTACTCGGCGACGAACTCTTCGGGCTCCTCGGCGGACAGCCCGTCCCAGGCGGACGGCGACCCCAGATCGATGTCCCGCCCCTCGCACACCGTCCCGTCCGCGTCGCCCGCTGCCGCGGCCTCGATGTGCTCCCGAGTCGTGTCGATCACGTTCGCGCCCTCGGGGCCCCAGATGAGCCCGTCCAGAGAACACCCCGTCAGGGCGAGCGCGGAGGCGGTCGTCAGAGTTGCGGCGATGCGGCGGTGCGTTCGGCTCATGCGCTCAACCTATCCGCGGCCCCTTATCGTGCGCGTAAGCCGCTTGTCACGCGGTGGAATGGGGGAAGGACCGTCGTCGACCATCGGAGTCCCGGCAACGACGAGAGCATGTACGTCGACGTGCTTCCCGCTTCGGCAGAACGTTGACTGCACGCGCCCTGCGCGCCGCCTCTTCGGGAAGGATGGCCCCATGGCCGATGACGAGATCTGGGACGTGACCGATATCCAGGGGACTCCGACGGGGGCGCTGCACCGTCGTGGGGACGGCCCCGTCCCGGCCGGGTCGTTCCACATCGTGGCATCCGTCTGTGTGGTGTCGTCGACGGGGCGGGTGCTCGTGAGTCTGCGCGCACCGGGCAAGGACTACCCGCTCGCGTGGGAGTTCCCTGCGGGAAGCGCCCTCCGTGCGGAGTCGAGCCGACGCGGCGCCGCGCGCGAGCTCGGAGAGGAGACCGGGCTCTCGGTCGCCCCCGACGAGCTCGTCCTCGTCGGGCGAGTGATCGAGGAGCGCGCGCTCTTCGATCTCTGGATCGCGCGAGTGGACGGCGAGCCCGTGCCCGTACCCGATCCCGAAGAGGTCCAGGATGCCGAGTGGGTCACGCTCGACGAGGTCCAGCGTCGCTGGCGGGCCGGCACGTTCGCCTCGCCCTGGAACGCACGGTTCGAGCAGCTGTGGGACACCCTCGCTCGCGAGGTGGGGCGCGGCGCATGAGTTCCGTGTACCGGACGCACGACATCGCGGTCGCGGCGGGGTCGCTGCGCGTGGGGGAGTGGAATCCGGATGCCGTGGGCATGCCGTGGCTGCTCGTGCACGGCGTGACCGCCTCGCATCTCGCCTGGGCGTGGCTGGCTGCCGAGGCACCCCAGCAGCGTCTGATCGCTCCGGACCTCCGCGGCCGCGGGCGGAGCGAGAGGGGGGAGGGGCCGCTCGGCATGGCCGCGCACGCCGATGACCTCGCTGCGGTTCTGGACGGCCTCGCGGTCGACGAGGTGGTCGTGATCGGTCACTCGATGGGCGCTTTCGTCTCCGCCGTGCTCGCCGATCGGCACACGGACCGGGTGGATCGAGTCGTCCTCGTCGACGGCGGCTTGCCCCTGGAACTGCCGCCGGGTATGTCGCCTCGGGAAGCCGTGCGACACGTGCTGGGGCCGACGGCGGCGCGGCTCGAGCGGCGGTTCGCCGACCAGGGCGAGTACAGAGACTTCTGGCGCGCACACCCGGCGTTCGTCGACCGCGAGGATCCGCTGCTCGATTCGTACTTCGCGTACGACCTCGTCGGCGCGGAACCGTTTCTGCGTCCCGCCACGGTGCTGTCCACCGTCGAGGAGGACTCGATCGATCAGAACGCGGGCGACGCGATCGGAAGGGCTATCGAGCGGATGCCACGGCCGACGACGCTTCTCGCGGCAGAGCGTGGTCTGCGTGGTGAGGTGCCTCCGCTGTACCCCGACCTTGACGCGCTCCGGGCGACCCACCCGCGGCTTCGGGACGTCCGCCGCGTGGACGGGGTCGACCATTACTCGATCGTCATGTCTGGGGCGGGGGCGCGCGAGGTCGCACGCGCCGCGGGCGAGGCCGACTGACGCAACGGTGGGAGTGAGGGTGAAGTTCGGCCCCTCAGGAGCCGTTTGCCGGGTCGCCCGCCCTCCGGGGCTCTAGCGTCGGGCGGATGCGCCGACTTCTCTCCACGGGTGCCGTGCTCGCCGTCCTCGCCGTGTCGGCGATGGCCGCGATCGCCGCCCCCGCCTCCGCCGCCGTCCCCGACCTGACCGGTCGCTCCTACGTCTCCCTCGGCGACTCGTACGCCGCCGCGTGGGGACTCCCTCTCGCCGCGACGCAGCCCGCCGCGGGGTGCGATCAGTCGGATGAGAACTACCCCCACCTCGTCGCCGACGAGTTCGGTTTCGACCTCGACGACCGCTCGTGCGGCGGAGCCGTGATCGCCAACGTGGTCGACACTCCGCAGTCGGTGGGCGGTGCGACGGCACCGGTCCAGTCGGACGCCCTGGATGCCGACACCGACCTCGTCACTCTCACGATCGGCGGGAACGACCTCGGGTTCTGGCAGCTCGGTCAGATGTGCATCGCGGCCACGGCGGGAGGCCCGGTCGCCGGGAGTCTCGACGGCAACGTGCACGCCTCGTGCGCCGAACAGTTCGTGGTGAACACTCCCGCGGGCCCGGTGAACACGCTCGAGACGCAGATCGATCAGACGGTGGCACCCGCCCTGTCGGCGGCCCTCGCCGATATCGAGGCACGGGCTCCGCACGCGAAGATCATCGTGGTCGGATACCCCGCGCTCGCCCCCGACGCCGCGCACACCCCGAGCGGCGGGTGCTACACCTCGCTCCTCCAGGGACTCGGGTTCCGCACGAACGCGTACCCCTACACGAATACGGACGTGGAGTTGCTCCACGCCACCCAGGCCTACCTCGACGACACGATGGCGCAGGTCACCGAGGCCTCCGGCGCGACCTACGTCTCGCTGCTCGCCGACTCCGTGGCGCACACGCCGTGCAACCCGCGCGACTCGTACGTCAACGGCATCACGCTGAGCCTCGCCCCCGACAGCGTGCCCGTCTCGGGGCTCCCCGTCGGCGGGATCAAGAAGGGGGCGATCCACCCGAATGCGGCGGGCGCCGCGTTCACCAGCACCAAGGTCTCGGATGCCGTGCGTGAGCTGTTCGCGGAGCCGGATCCGACGCCGACCCCGACGATCACGCCGACGCCGACCCCGACGGATGACCCGTCGCCCTCACCGAGCCCGAGCACCACGGAGAGCCCGAGCGCCAGCGTGAGCCCGGTGCCGTCGACCAGCGCCACCCCCGTCGCCGCCGCAACGACCGGGGCCCTGGCGACAACGGGGACGCCGTCGGTTGCGGGGGCGATCGGTATCGGTGCTGCGATGCTCCTCGTGGGCATCGCGATGACCCTTCTCCTCCTGCGCCGCGCGCACAGCTGAAAGGACCGCTGTACCGACACGCGCCCTGTCCCGAACCGTTCGGGACAGGGCGCGTGCGTGCGTTCGCGATGCGTCAGGCGGCGTCGCCCACGAGGACGGCGGCTCCCTCGTCGGCGATCGTCGGGTGGGCCTGGTCCACGTGCGCGAGGGCTCGCCGACCGAACAGGACGCACGCCGACGCGATCAGCACGGACACGGTCGCCATGACGTACGGCACTCCCGCGCCCGCGGCGTGCCAGAGGAAGGCGGCGAGCGGCGGGGCGACGGCTCCGCCGAGGAAGCGGACCGCCGAGTAGGCCGAAGAGGCGACCGAACGGGGGAGGTCGGTGGCCTCCATCACGGCCTCCGTCAACGCCGTGTTCACGACGCCGAGCACCAGACCGCCCACGACGATGCAGACCACGAGTCCGACGGGGGAGTCCACGACGAAAGCGGCGACGAGGAGGTCGACAGCGAGCAGGGGGAGGGCGAGCAGCAGAACCGACGTCAGCCGCATCCGGCGGAGGAGGATCGGGGCAACCCAGACACTCGTGATCGCGAGCGCGACACCCCACCCGAAGAAGGTGAGCCCGATCCCCATCGCGCCGAAGCCCAGCGGGAAGGGGGAGAAGGCCAGCAGGGTGAAGAAGCCGATGTTGTAGAACAGCGCGGTGGCCGCGAGGATCGCGAGCGCCGGGCGACCGAGGGCGCGGAACGGCGCGCTGAAGGGGATGGGCGTTCGTGCGGGAGCGGGGCCGCGCAGGAGCACTGCCACGGCGACGAAAGCGATCGCCATGAGTGCGACCACTCCGAAGAACGGTCCCCGCCAGCTGGCCTCGCCGAGGATGCCGCCGAGCAGCGGTCCGATCGCGATGCCCAGGCCGAGCGCCGCTTCGTACAGGATGATCGCCGCCGAACTGCCACCGGAGGCGGCGCCGACGATGGTCGCGAGAGCCGTCGAGATGAACAGGGCGTTGCCGAGGCCCCAGCCCGCGCGGAAGCCGATCACGGCGTCGACGCTTCCGCTCAGCGCGCACAGGAGCGAGAACGCGACGATCAGGGCGAGCCCGACGAGCAGCGTGGCCTTCGCGCCGATTCGGCTCGAGATCCAGCTGGTGACGAGCATCGCGAGGCCCGTCACGACCAGGTAGCTGGTGAACAGCAGCTCGGTCTCGACGGGTGTCGCCTTCAGTGACTCGGCGATCGCGGGGAGGATCGGGTCGACGAGACCGATCCCCATGAACGCGACGACGCACGCGAATGCCACGGCCCAGACCTGGGCCGGCTGCTTCCATACGCTCGGAGCGGCGCTCATCGCACGACCTCCGGCTGAAGGCCCACGCGGGCCGAGAGGGCGCCGGCGGCGGTGCTCACGGCATCCCATTCGGCATCCGTCAGATCGGCCACGTGGGGCGCGAGGGCGGCGCTCAACTGTGCGAGCCAGCGCTCGAGGGCGGAGAGACCGGCGTCGGTCACGGCGATGACGCTGACGCGCGAGTCATCGGGGTGCGGCTCGCGCGTGACGAGACCCGCGTCGCTGAGCTGGTGGACGAGGCGCGTCATGCCGGGCTGGGTCACGCGGCTGAGGGTGGCCAGGTCGCCGAGACGCTGGGGTCCGTGGTCGCGCAGCAGGGTGAGGGTGCGCCACTGCGCGGAGGGGGCGTCGTTCTGGGTGTCGAGGGCCGCGATGCGCGTCAGGGCGTGCACCGCGAGCAGCAATCTCTGGAGATCGTCATCGCGGGTCATGGGAAAAGCATATCGCAGATATATACCTGAGGTATCTATCGCGAGGCGAGTCGCGTGGACAGCTGGTGCGCGTGCGCGAGCAGGATGCGACCGAGCTCGCCGAGTCTCTCACCCGAGAAACGGAATTCGACGCCGGTCAGGCTCAGTGCCCACTGGGGAGTCCCCGCCCGGTCGAACACGGCCGCCCCCAGGCCCCAACTGCCCTCCACGATGAGCCCGGGGTTCACGGCGTACCCGCGCTCCTGGGTGTCCCGCACCCGCGCGCGCAGGCGCGCCGGGGCATGCGAGGCTCCGAACCTCTCGGCGAGGTCTCCGTGGCGCTCGAGATAGGCGTCCACATCATGGGATGGAAGGAAGGCGAGGATCGCGAGACCCGCGGATGCCACGCCCAGCGGGAACCGCACTCCCTCGGACAGCACGAACGAGCGAATGGGGAAGCTGCCGTCTTCGCGGACGAGGCACACCGTCTCGTCGCCACGCCGCACCGACAGGAACGCGCTCTCTTCGGTTCGCACCGCGAGCGAGCGCACGACGTCGCGGGCCGTCGCGGTGATGTCGAAGCGAGTGGCCGCCACACTGCCCATGAGGTAGAGCTCAGGGCCGGGCAGCCAGTGGCCGGTCGTCTCGTCGCGGTCGACGAGCCCCTCCGCACGGAGGGCGGTCAGGAGCCGATGCGCGGTGGGGCGCGTGAGATCGGCGTCGCGGGAAAGGTCGCCGATGGTCGCCCCGGCGGATCCCGCCGCCGTCACCAGGCGGAGGAGTGTGGCGGCGCGGGCGATCGCCTGGGCGCCGGGAACGCTCGCGGGTGAGCGCGAATGAGGTGCGGTGTCCACGATGTGGACGCTACGCGGCTTGGCATCCACATCGCAAGATCGCGCTGGGCGCGTCCCGGCGCCGACCCTGAGCATGGAATGACGCAGACACGAAGGAGTTCGCGTGATCGACAAGACCTGGACCTCGGCCGCCGACGCGGTCTCCGACATCCCCGACGGCGCGTCCCTCGCCGTCGGCGGCTTCGGACTTTCCGGCAACCCCCTCGCCCTCATCGAAGCCCTGCTCACCCAAGGGACGAGAGAACTCTCCGTCGTCTCCAACAACTGCGGTGTCGACGACTGGGGTCTCGGCATCCTGCTGGGGGCTGGTCGGATCCGCAAGATGACGTCGTCGTACGTCGGCGAGAACAAGGAGTTCGAACGGCAGTTCCTCTCCGGTGAGCTCGAGCTCGAGCTCACCCCGCAGGGCACTCTGGCCGAGAAGCTCCGTGCCGGTGGGGCGGGCATCGCGGCGTTCTACACCCAGACGGGAGTCGGAACCCAGGTCGCCGAGGGCGGGCTTCCTCAGCGGTACGACGGCGCCGGAGGCATCGCGGTCGCGTCCCCCGTCAAAGACGTGCGCGTCTTCGATGTCGACGGCGTGCCTCGCGAGTTCGTCCTCGAAGACGCGATCACGACGGACTTCTCCCTCGTCCATGCGTGGAAGGGTGACCGGCACGGCAACCTCGTGTTCCGCAAGGCCGCCCGCAACTTCAACCCGCTCGCGGCGATGGCGGGGCGCGTCTGCATCGCCCAGGTCGAGCATCTCGTCGAACCCGGCGAGATCGACCCCGACGACGTCCACCTGCCCGGGGTATACGTCCACCGTCTCGTCGAGGTCGGGCCCGGGATCGAGAAGCGGATCGAGAAGCGCACGGTGCGGGAAGATGGCGCCGAGTCTGACCCGGTCCCTTCGACGAGCTCAGGGACCTCAGCATCGACGAGCTCAGGTCCCGCCGCACCGATGAGCAAGGAGTTCTGACATGGCCCTCACCCGCACGGAGATGGCGGCGCGAGCCGCCCGCGAACTCGCCGACGGCTCGTACGTCAACCTCGGCATCGGCCTGCCGACCCTCGTTCCGAACCACGTCCCGGAGGGCGTGACCGTCGTGCTGCAGTCCGAGAACGGCATCCTCGGCGTCGGTCCGTATCCGACCGAAGACGCGGTGGATGCCGACCTCATCAACGCCGGCAAAGAAACGGTGACCACGCTCCCCGGCGCGGCCTTCTTCGACTCGGCGCTGAGCTTCGGGATGATCCGCGGGGGCAAGATCGACGCCGCGATCCTCGGGGCGATGCAGGTGTCGGCCTCCGGAGACCTGGCGAACTGGATGATCCCCGGAAAGATGGTGAAGGGTCCCGGCGGCGCCATGGACCTCGTCCACGGAGCCGCGCGTGTCATCGTGCTCATGGAGCACGTCGCCAAGGACGGCTCGCCGAAGATCGTGAACGACTGCTCGCTGCCGTTGACCGGTCGCGGTGTCGTCGATCGCATCATCACCGACCTCGCCGTCATCGACGTGACAGAGGATGGACTCGTGCTCGTCGAGCTCGCCCCCGGGGTGAGCGTCGACGAGGTGCGGGATGCCACTGAGCCCCCGCTGACCGTGGAACTCACCGAGGAGGTCACCCGATGAACCCCGAAGACGTCGTGATCGTCGCTGCCGCGCGTACTCCCCAGGGGCGGCTGAAAGGTCAGCTCGCCCCGCTCACCGCCGTGCAGCTCGGCGCGGCCGCGATCCGCGGGGCCCTGGACCGCGGGGGTATTCCCGCCGAGGCCGTCGACGCGGTGCTCGTCGGACAGGTGCTTCAGGCCGGTGCCGGACAGAACGCGGCTCGTCAGGCTGCCGTCGCCGCGGGGATCGGCTGGGACGTGCATGCGGCGACCGTCAACAAGGTGTGCCTCTCGGGTCTGACGGCGATCATCGACGCCGCGCGCATGCTGCGCCTCGGCGACGCGTCGGTCGTCGTCGCGGCGGGTATGGAGTCGATGACCCGCGCCCCGCACCTGCTGATGAACTCGCGTGAGGGCTACGCCTACGGCTCGGTCGAGGTGCTCGATCACCTCGCGTACGACGGCCTGACCGATGCGTACGATCACGAGAGCATGGGGGCGTCCACCGAGCGCGCCAACGCGCGATTCGACGTGACCCGCGAGGCGCAGGATGCCGTCGCCGCCCGGTCGCACCAGCGTGCCGCCGCCGCGCAGGCGGCGGGTGTCTTCGACGCCGAGATCGTCCCCGTCGAGATCCCGCAGCGCAAGGGTGATCCCGTCGTCGTGACGGCCGACGAGGGCATCCGTGCCGACACGACGGTAGACACGCTCGCGAAGCTCCGCCCCGCTTTCGCCGAGGGCGGATCGATCACCGCGGGCAACGCGTCGCAGATCTCCGATGGAGCGTCAGCGGTGGTCGTGACCACCCGCTCGGTGGCCGAGGAGCACGGACGGGACGTCCTCGCGGTCGTCGGGGCGGCGGGACAGGTCGCCGGACCCGACAACTCGCTGCACGCGCAGCCCGCTCGCGCGATCGCGAAAGCCCTCGAGAAGCAGGGCATCTCGGCATCCGATCTCGATCACGTCGAGATCAACGAAGCCTTCGGCGCTGTCGTGGCTCGTTCGCAGGCCGAGCTGGGCCTGTCCGACGATGTCGTGAACCCGCACGGCGGCGGCATCGCGATCGGTCACCCGATCGGCGTCTCGGGCAACCGGCTCGTCGTGCACGCGGTCCACGAGCTGGTGCGGCGGGGGAGCGGCACCGCCGCGGTCGCCCTCTGCGGCGGTGGAGGCCAGGGCGACGCGCTGATCCTCACACGTTGACAGACAGACG
>NZ_JARHXC010000207.1:0-10548 GCF_029222405.1 Microbacterium sp. Kw_RZR3
GCCGAGGCGATGGCCTTGTCGGTCAGGCGGTCGCCCGAGGTGGCGTCGAACACGTGCACGTGCCCGGGAACCGGAGCCAGGACGACGGTCTCACCGGCGTTCGGGTGGCGGCGGCCGTCGACACGGGCGACCAGGTCGGTGCGCTTGCCGTTGATGTCGGTGTGGCCGTAGAGGTAGCCGTCCGCGCCGAGCTCCTCGACGAGGTCGACGACGACCGACAGGCCGCGGCCGTCGGCCGGAGCGACCTGGATGTCTTCGGGGCGGACACCGATGGTGACCTCGGAGCCGTGCGCCTTGCCGATGACGTCGGCCTCGACGGGGACGACGAGGTCGCCGAAGCGGACGCCGCCTTCGGCGAGGTCGACCGAGAACAGGTTCATCGCGGGCGAGCCGATGAAGCCGGCGACGAAGACGTTCTTCGGCTTCTCGTACAGGTCGCGCGGGGTGCCGACCTGCTGGAGCAGGCCGTCCTTGAGCACGGCGATGCGGTCGCCCATGGTGAGCGCCTCGGTCTGGTCGTGCGTGACGTAGACCGTGGTGACGCCGAGGCGGCGCTGCAGCGACGCGATCTGCGTACGCGTCTGGACGCGGAGCTTGGCGTCGAGGTTCGACAGCGGCTCGTCCATGAGGAACACCTGGGGCTGACGGACGATCGCGCGGCCCATGGCGACACGCTGACGCTGACCACCCGAGAGGGCCTTCGGCTTGCGGGTCAGGTACTGCTCGAGGTCGAGGAGCTTCGCGGCCTCGAGGACGCGCGCGGCGCGCTCTTCCTTGCCGACGCCCGCGATCTTGAGCGCGAAGCCCATGTTCTCGGCGACGGTCATGTGGGGGTAGAGCGCGTAGTTCTGGAAGACCATGGCGATGTCACGGTCCTTCGGGGGGACGTCGGTGACGTCGCGGTCGCCGATGAGGATGCGGCCCGAGTTGACCTCTTCGAGGCCGGCCAGCATGCGGAGCGACGTGGACTTACCGCAACCGGAGGGGCCGACCAGGACGAGGAACTCGCCGTCTCCCACCTCGAGGTTGAGCTTGTCGACGGCGGCACGGGTGCCACCGGGGTACAGACGGGTTGCGTTGTCAAATGTGACGGACGCCATGTTCTCTTCTCCTTCACCGGCAGGTACGTGCCGGACGATCCGTAGTGAATGGAATGAGCGGGGGCGACCCCGCGCGCTCGACGGTGGGCGCAGGGTCAGTATGCCATGCGTCTGGGCTTTTCTCAGCCAGCCTGGCTAGCATCGATGCTCGTTCGCCCCA
Source organism: Microbacterium sp. Kw_RZR3 (assembly GCF_029222405.1). NCBI lineage: Bacteria > Bacillati > Actinomycetota > Actinomycetes > Micrococcales > Microbacteriaceae > Microbacterium > Microbacterium sp. Kw_RZR3. The sequence continues at coordinate 1,261 of NZ_JARHXC010000207.1, forward strand.
ACCCGAGCGATCCCCAGATTTGTTGCGGCACCGCCGTGCCCGAGAGGTTCCATGTCCAACGACCAGACGCCGAATGTGCCCGCCGAACGCGATCGCCGTGAGGCGGTGCGTGAGAAGGCGCAGCAGGTCAAGGCGCGCCAGGCTCGCCTGCGCGTCCTTCGCCGCTCGCTGATCGGCGTGGGCGCCGCGGCCGTCGTCGCGGTGGGTGCGGTCGCGGTGACGTACGCGGTGTCGTCGAACGGCTCGCGTCCGCAGGCGCTTCCGGCCGCGGCCACGGACGACGGCTTCCTGGTGTCGAGCGCGACCGGTGTCCCCGACCCGCTCGCGCCCCAGGCGGTCGACGGCGACGCGTCGACGCTCGCTGCGGGAGCGACCCCGTCCGCGACTCCGGAACCCGCGACCACCCCGACGCCGGCCCCGACGTCGACGGCCGCTCCGGTCGACATCCGCGTCTACGTCGATTACCTCTCCACTGAAGCCCGTGAGTTCCAGGTGGCCAACGCGGAGCAGCTTTCCAAGTGGGTCGACGAGGATGCCGCGAAGCTGACGTACTACCCGGTCGCGATGCTCACCTCCAAGTCGAACGGCACGAAGTACAGCCTCCGCGCCGCCGGCGCCTCGGCCTGCGTCGCAACGCACGCGTCGGATCGCTTCTTCGCCTTCAACCACGAGCTGCTCACCAACCAGCCCGCCGTCGACTCCGAGGGCTACAGCGACCAGCAGCTCGCCGACATGGCGCAGGGCGCCGGGGTCAGCGACGTCGCGACGGTGCGCTCGTGCATCGAGGACGAGACCTTCACCGGTTGGGCGAAGGCCGCGACCGATCGCGCGATCAAGGGCCTGCCCGACACGAAGGGCCTCGCGCTCACCACGCTGCCCACCGTGCTCGTCAACGGCACTCCGTACGTGGGTCACATGGACGACCCGAAGGAGTTCGCGCAGTTCGTCCTGACCATCGACAGCAACGCGTACTACTCCACCGCGACGCCGACCCCCACGCCCTCCGCCACCCCGACGGCGACGCCCGCGGGCTGACCCGGGGCTGCGCGGGAGGCGCTCCCGCGCATAGCTAGCTCGCGCATAGCTAGACTGGGACGCCTGCCGGCTTGGCGCAATTGGTAGCGCACCGTACTTGTAATACGGGGGTTGCAGGTTCAAGTCCTGTAGCCGGCACCACGTTCGATTCCCCGTCGTGTCCAACCTCGCGAGGGGCTTGGCTCGCTCACGGCCGGCTCTGACCGATTGTTCACACGATCGGAACGTCGTCGATGCCTCACGGGCCGGCGGCGGTGGCATCCTGCACGTGAGGAGGACTCTCATGGCTCGCCCACGCGTCGTCACCCACGCCTACCGCTACCCCGCAGGCTGGCAGGAAGTGAAGCACGAGCGCCTCACGCGAGAGTACGCCCGGGCCCTCAGTGCGGAGGGTTTCACGCTCGTGCGTGCCCGCCGCGGGTTCTTCGACGTACGCGAGGTCTCGCTGAGCTGGTACACCGGCTGAGGCGCCTCAGCGCAGCGCGACCCGCAGCCAGGTGACCCCGTGCGCGGGAAGCGTGCGGCCGGGCCGGAGCGAGACCTTGACGCCCTCGACGAGGTCCACGGCGTCGGGGACCAGTCCAGACAGGGTCAGCGGGGCGATGTGGACGGCGTGATCGCCGACGTTCGCGAGAACGAGAACCGAGCTGCCCGCCGCCCCCGGGCGCAGGAAGCCGACCACCGAATCGTGGTGCGCGTCGAAGGCGATGAGCTCGTTGCCCGCGAACTCGGGCGTCGCCCGCCGCAGGTCGATGAGGCGCGTCAGTCGAGCGAAGATCCGACCCGCCGGGGTCCCGGCATCCATTCGGTCGGCGTAGCCCTGCACGGGACGGAAGGGGCGGTGCACCCACCGGCTGTCCCCGGCTTCGTCGGGGCGGTCGCGGTATCCGTAATCGTTCAGCTGGGCGACCTCGTCGCCGAGATACAGCAGGGGAATGCCCCCGGTCGACAGCGCGAGGGCGTGCGCGAGGATCACACGGTCTTCGCCGCCCGCGTCGCCCGCTTCGATTCCCGCGAGGGATGCCGTGGTGCCGGTGACGCGGGCGTCGCCGGTGCGCGGGTTCTCCTGGAACGGCACCCCGCGGGCGAAGGTCCCGTCCGCTCGACCGACGTAGAAATCGTTGAGGAAGCGCCGGTGCGGGTAGCCGTCGATGCCGAGTTCGGCGGCATCCTCGTCGGCGAAGGTCCAGCCGATGTCGTCGTGGCTGCGCACGTAGTTGACCCACGCGGTGCCCTCGGGGAGGGCGTGCCGACGCTCGAGCGCCTGCTGCAGCAGGCGGCCGTCCCGGGTGGCCAGGGCCTCCCAGGTGAGGGCCATCTGCAGCGGGTTGTAGGAGATCTGGCACTCGTCGGGCGAGATGTACGAGACGACCTCGTCGGGATGCACGATCGCCTCGGACTTGAACAGCAGACCGGGCGCCGCCATCCGCAGCACGGCGTTGAACGCCTGCAGGAGCAGGTGCGCCTCCGGCAGTGACTCGCACGTCGTTCCGAGTCGCTTCCAGATGAAGGCCACGGCATCCATCCGCAGGATCTCCACGCCCTGGTTCGCGAGGAAGAGCATCTCGCCGGCCATCGCCTCGAAGACGGCGGGGTTGGCGTAGTTCAGGTCCCACTGGAAGTGGTAGAACGTGGCCCAGATCCACCGGCCGTCATCGAGCTGCACGAACGACCCCGGATGGTCGTCGGGGAAGATCTCGCGCGTCGTCTGCTCGTAGGCGTCGGGCATCTCGCGGTCGGGGAAGATCAGGTAGAAGTCCTCGTAACCGGCCTCGCCGGCGACGGCCTTCTGCGCCCACTCGTGCTCGTTGCTCGTGTGGTTGAAGATGAAGTCGACCACGAGAGAGATGCCCGCGCGGCGCAGGTCCGCGGCGAGCGCGGCAAGCTCCTCCATCGTTCCCAGCGCGGGGTTCACGCGTCGGTAGCTCGACACCGCGTAACCGCCGTCGCTGTTGCCTTCGGGGCTCTCGAACAGCGGCATGAGGTGCAGGTAGGTCAGCCCCAGCTCGCGGAAGTACGGGATCTGATCCCGGATGCCACTGAGTCCGCCCGCATACCGGTCGACGTAGCAGACGCCGCCGAGCATGCTCTCGCTCTCGAACCAATCGGGCTCGCCGTCGCGCGCGCGGTCGAGAGCGCGGAGGTCCGCGGGACGCTCCGCCCAGGAGCGGTGGGCGAGGTCGACGAGGGATGCCAAGCGCTCGAGTCCGTCGTACCGCTCGCCGTAGAGGCGGACGAAGAGCTCGTGCAGACGGGGCAGATGCAGTTCAGCATGAGCGAGGAACTCGCGATCGGTGCCCGACGACGCGGTCAGGTCTCCGAGAATGCGCGATACGTCATGGGGGCCGGGGCGGAGCTGGGTCACGGGGACAGCCTGACGCATTCGTGAGGGTGACGTCGACATCGACGTGGCGGTCAGTCCGTCTCGAAGGCCTCTCTGGCGCCCGCTCGTAAATTGTGTCGCATTTGTGGCACGCATTGGCTAAGAATGTGACACGAAAGGTGGTTGCCGTGAACCCCGAAAATCTGTGGAACATGTGGAACCGGATGCTGCAGGCGTCCCCGTGGGAGATCGTCTGGGGGCTGCTGTCGTCGCCCGTGGTCTGTGCCGCGCTCGGCGTCGCGCTTGCTCTCGTCGTGGCTCGGGTGCGGCGCGGGAGCTCGACGGGGCGAACCGTCCTCCGTGAGGAGCGGGTCGCGGTCGGCGCGATCGCGCTCGTCGTCGGGGTCGTCTGGATCGCCGACCTCGTGTTGCGCGGCTACGTTCTCGACATGTCGGCCACCGTGTCGTGGTGGCGGTTCGCCCTCGCGCCGATCGCGGCTGCGGCGGGGATGGCGATCTGGGGCGCACCCTTGCGGACGAAGGTACCGCGGCGCACCGTCGACGCGACGTCGATCGCCCGGCGCACCTGGACGACCTTCGGCTCCCGCCCTGGCATCCGGATCCTCCTCGCGCTGATGGCCGTCACCGCGTGCGTCGTCGTCGTCTTCGGCCAGACGTCCGCCGCGCTCGAGCCGGGCGTCGCCGCTCACGTGGCCCTGGACGTGCCCAACGTCGATGCGCCACCCATCGTGACCGTCTTCCCCGGCTGGGCCTATGGCATCCCGTTGCTCGCGGGAGTGGTCGCGCTCGCCGCGGCCGTCGTGTTCGCCCTGCATCGGAACGCCGTGCGTCCGTTCTCGGACCGTGTCCGGCTCGAGGCGCAACGGTCCGGCCGGTCCGATGCGGCGCGTGACCTCGTCACGCTCGCTCTCGCTGTGATGCTGGTCGTGCTCGGTGGGTTGCTGCACATGGCGCGTTCGAGTGCGGTCACGACCATGACCGTCATGACGGACTCGGGTGCCGAGGCGCGCCACGACGTCTCGCTCCCGCACGCCGACCTGATCCTCGCCGGAGGCTTCGTGGCACCATTCCTGCAGATCGGAGGCTGCATGCTCCTGGCGCTGCTGGTCGTCCGCGCCATCGGTCTCGTCCGCGCCCGACCGCGGCGCTCCGCTTCGCCGGTGGAGGTACCGGCATGACGGATGCCACGCGCACGCGACCCGAGAACGTCACCGCTCCCATCGATCTGCACCGCTTCTTCCGCGGTCTGATCCTGTCGGGCCGGCTCGGAGCGGGGGAGAAGCTGCCCACCGTCCGGCAGGCCGCCGCCGACTTCGGTGTCGCGCCCGGCACCGTGCAGAAGGCGTACCGGGCTCTCGAGCACGAGGGCCTCATCGTCAGCCGGGTGGGATCGGGGACGCGCGTTGCGCCGGGTGTCGCTCCGCTGCCGGCCGACCTGACCCGGCAGCTTCGCACCCTCGTCGACGCGGCCGTCGCCGAGGGGGTCGCGGTCGACACCCTCGCCGACGTGCTCCGGGTGATGTGGAACGACGCGCACGCCCGCTGAGCGAGGCGACGAGCACCGTCGGCTCCCGTGGCGGCGCGTGAGGCGTCGTACGATCGACGATGGCCCTCACGGCGAGCGGCCGCGAGGAGAGCACCATGGCGCAGCGCGGGTCGATCGTCGCCGCCGTGGGTGGCGCCGTCGCGGTGGGGGCGATGACCGCGGTGCAGACGCGGGTGAACGGCAGCCTGGGCGCGGCGCTGAACGACGGCGTCCTCGCGGGAGCCGTCTCGTTCGGCTCCGGGCTCGTCGTGGTCTTGGCGATCGCCCTGGTGCTTCCTGCCGGGCGGCGCGGGATCGGTCGTCTGCTCGCGGGGGTGCGAGCGCGATCGATACCGGTGTGGATGCTGCTGGGCGGAGCCGCTGGCGCTTTCACCGTCGCGAGCCAGGGGCTGACCGTCGGGGCGATCGGGGTCGCCCTGTTCACCGTCGGGTTCGTCGCGGGCCAGACCAGCGGGGGACTCGCGCTCGATCGGGCCGGCTACGGTCCGGCCGGCGTGGTGGCGGTGACCCGCCCCCGCCTGATCGGCGCCCTCCTGGCGATCGCGGGGGTCGGCGTCTGTCTCGCGGACGGAGCGGTCGGCAGCGTTCCGCTCTGGATGATCCTGATCCCCGTCGTCGCGGGGGCCGGAGTGTCGTGGCAGCAGGGCACGAACGGGCGGCTGCGGGTGCGCGTCGACAGTCCTCTCACCGCGACCCTCGTGAATTTCCTGGGTGGCACGATCGTGTTGATCGCCGCTGCCGCCATCCACATCGGGTTCGCCGGACCGCCTCGCGCTCTCCCGGCAGATCCATGGCTGTATCTCGGCGGGACGATCGGCGTCGTCTACATCTTCCTGTCGGCGCAGATCGTGCGACGCACCGGAGTGCTCCTGCTCGGCCTCGGCTCCGTCACAGGTCTGCTGAGCACGTCGGTCGTGCTCGACGCGTTCTGGCCGGCGCCCGCGGCCCCCTCGACACCGATCGCCCTCCTCGCCGCGGGAACCGCCCTCCTGGGTGTCGCGGTCGCGGCGGTCCCGTGGCGCCGCCGCACACGCTGACGCCGCCGGCGATCACGTCACCGACGGCGTCACGCGGCAGGATCTCAGAGAGCGGCGGCTTCGCCCTTCGCCTTCTTCCGGGATTTGGTCCCGGGCAGTCGCGAGATGTGCTTCGTGGCATCCACGGTCTTCCGGCGGACCGGACGCGAGCGCTGCGGCTTGCCGCCGACGTAGAGCCACCCCAGCAGGACCTCGCCCTTCTTCAGGCCGTGGGCCTTCGCCAGTGACTTGCTGCGCGTCTTGTCGTCGGTGCGCCAGAACACGCCGAAGCCGGCCTCGTCGAGCGCGAGGCTCAGCATGTGGGCGACGCCGGATGCCACGGCCTCCTGCTCCCACGCGGGGATCTTCTTCGACGACACGTCGGCGACCACGGCGAGGATCAGCGGGGCGCGGCGCGGCTTGGAGGAATGGCCCTTCTTGCCGTCCGCCTTGTTCAATGCGCGGGCGAGGATGTCGCGATCGCTCCCGCGGATCTCGATGATCCGCCACGGGCGCAGGGACTTGTGATCGGCGACGCGACCGGCCGCGGCGACGAAGGCCTCGAGTTCGACGCTCGTCGGCGCGAGATCCGTGACCTTCGACCACGACCGACGGTCGCGCATCGCCTCGAGCGCGCTCACGCCTGCTCTTCCGGGGTGAAGGTGAGCGACAGCGAGTTCATGCAGTAACGGTCGCCGGTGGGCGTACCGAAGCCGTCGGGGAAGACGTGGCCCAGGTGCGATCCGCAGTTCGCGCAGCGCACCTCGGTGCGCTGCATGCCGTGGCTGTTGTCTTCGAGCAGCTCGACGGCCTCGGGCCGCACCGACTCGTAGAAGCTCGGCCACCCGCAGTGCGAGTCGAACTTGGTGCCGCTCTGGAACAGCTCGGCGCCGCACGCGGCGCACGTGTAGAGGCCCGCGCGGCTCTCGTCCAGGAGCTCACCGGTCCACGCGCGCTCGGTCCCCGCCTGCCGCAGCACCGCGTACTGCTCGGGCGAGAGCTCCTCGCGCCACTGGTCGTCGGACTTTTCGACGGCATATGTCATTGCAAGGTCCCCTTCGTTCACGTCCTATTCTCTCGTGCCGGACGCCGATCAGGTCGGCGAGAGAGAATTCTCGGATGCACCAGGATGCCGTGACCACCGTCGTCGATCGCTACCGCCGATTCGCGCGCGATGAGGCTCCCGGTCGGTCGGTGCTGTATGCGATCTGGGCGGAGCGCGTCGTCGCCGATGCCGAGGTGACCGAGGTCGTGGCGCGCATCGCGGAGACGCACCGCCAGCCGCCGCTCGTGTTCGCCGTGATGCGACTCCTCGGTGCACCGGACGGTGTCGACGCCTGGGCGGACTGGGTGGTCGCTCACGCGGACGCCCTCGTCGCGGAGTGCGATCGTCGGAGCGTACAGACGAACGAACCCCAGCGCTGTGCGGCGTTGCTGCCGGCGCTCTCGCTCATCGAGGGGCCGATCGCGCTGCTCGAGGTCGGCGCGAGCGCGGGGCTGTGTCTATACCCCGATCGCTACTCCTACCGCTATCGCCGGGGCGCGGAGGTGGTCGCTCTCGACCCGGTCGACGGACCGAGCCAGGTCGTGCTCGAGTGCGACCTCGACGGTTTCCCGCCCCTGCGGATGCCCGAGATCGTCTGGCGCGCGGGCATCGACCTGAACCCCCTCGACGCCCGCGACGCGGAGGACCGGGCGTGGCTGACGGGACTGGTGTGGCCGGGGGAGGAGGGACGGCGTGAGCGTATCGTCGCCGCGCTCGACATCGCGGCATCCGATCCTCCGCGCCTCGTCGAGGGTGACGGCGCCGCCACGCTGCCGGCGCTCGCCGCGGACGCCCCGCGAGAGGCGACGCTCGTCGTCACGACGCCCGGCGTCCTCGCGCATGTCCCCCGTGCCGGGCGCGCGGACGTGATCACCGCTGCGCGGCGGGCCGGACGCTGGATCACCCTCGACGCACCGGGACTCCACGACGGATGGACGAGCCCGCCGGACGTGCGCTCGGACGGCTTCGCGCTCGCGCTCGACGGCGACGTGCTCGGGGGCGTGGATCCCCTCGGGGCGTGGGTGGCGTGGCATCCCGGGATCCGCTCCGCCGCGCAGTAGCGTGGCGCCGTGCCTCTTTCCGACCGCGACCGCGAGATCCTCGCTTTCGAGGGTGAATGGCGTCGGCACGGGGGTGCGAAGGAGGAGGCGATCCGCAGCGCCTTCGACATGCCGCCCGCGCGCTACTACCAGCTGCTCGGGCGAGTGATCGACCGCCCCGAGGCCCTCGCGCACGACCCGATGCTCGTTCGTCGTCTGCGGCGTCTGCGTGACGGCGACCCGCGCACGCGGCTCGACCGCGCCGCGACCCTGTGACGGGGCGCAAAGGCAACGACCGGTAGCATCGTCCAATGGCCAGATCGACCTTCCCTCGGGATCGCTTCGACGACCTCCCCGCCGAATCCGGCCGCGTCGGTGCGCACCGCGCTGAGAACCCGCATCTCCGGGGTTGGGTCGTGTTCCTGTGGGCGGCGGTGGCCACCGTGGTCCTCATCGCCGTCGGCATCTTCGGAACGCTCGTGGTCTCGGGGCGCATCTCGTTCGGCTCCGAGCCCGTCGCGACGCCGACGATCGTCCCCACGACCCCGGCGGTGATCGACCCCTCGTACTCTGTCGTCGTGCTCAACGGCACGTCCGACGAAGGTCTCGCCGGCAACCTGCGCGATCAGATCATCGCGGCGGGGTGGGCGGCGGACACGGTCCAGACCGGCGACTCCGACACGACCGACTTCGCGACGACGACCATCTATTACCTGCGCCCAGAAGACGAGCAGGCCGCCCGGGGGCTCGCAGACGCCATCGGAGGGGCCGAGGTCGCGCAGAGCGACTTCCTCCAGCCCACCGACGACCCGAACACGCCCGACGACGAGAGTGCCGAGAAGCGGCTGATCGTCGTGATCGGCCTCGATCGCGCGGCGGCCCAGCCCACCCCCTGACGCCCTCGCGGCCCGCGTGTTTCCGCGGCGTAAAAAGTTCGGTGCACGCACGTCAACAATGCCGCTGACGGCCGATTCCGCGCATCTTCGCGTGCTTACGTTGACCTCGTCATCCAGCAACACAGGAGATTCGCATGACGCAGGGCACCGTCAAATGGTTCAACGCCGAGAAGGGTTACGGCTTCATCACCGTGACGGACGGCCAGGACGTTTTCGTTCACTACTCGAACATCGAGATGTCGGGCTTCCGTGTTCTCGAGGAGGGGCAGGCGGTCGAGTTCACCGTCGGCTCCGGCCAGAAGGGACCGCAGGCCGAGTCGGTTCGCCTGATGGCTTAACACGACGTTTCGCACGCCGTGGCATCCG
>NZ_JARHXC010000208.1:0-7610 GCF_029222405.1 Microbacterium sp. Kw_RZR3
GCCGCGACCGAACCCGCGGGCGACCCAGATGAGATGACTCGCGCCGAATACTCGCGGCGGGAGCGTCAGGGTGAGCATTCGGCGCACGTCAGCGTGCTCGTCCTCGTTCCCCTCGTTCCACGTCAGCGTGGCGAGGGGAACGAGGGGGAGCGGACGAGGCCGCGGGTACGGCGCGGGGGGCGGGCGCGGGCACGGCGAGGGGCGCCGTGTTGCCGGGCGCAGGGCAGGCGGGTGACAGCGAGCGCGGGGCGCGGAAGGGTCACGCGGTCGGCGACTCGGGCCGGTAGTCCTCGGGGAGACGCTGGAGCGGCTGCGTCTCGATCAGCGCGTGCTCCTGCGCGTCGCGTCGATCGGCGAGGGGAAGGGAGACCCGGAAGGTCGCTCCTCCGCCGGGGGTGTCGACGACCTCGACCTTTCCATGCAGAAGATCGACGATGGATGCCACGATCGACAGGCCGAGACCCGACCCGCCCGTCTCCCGCGTGCGCGAGGTGTCCGCCCGCCAGAACCGCTGGAAGATCTGGTCGCGAATCTGCTCGGGAACCCCTTCGCCGTGGTCGATGATCTCGATCCACCCCATGTCGGCGTCGGCATCCACTCCCACGCGCAGTCCGATGGGGGAGTCGTCGGGGGTGAACCGCCGCGCGTTGCCCAGAAGGTTCGTCACGACCTGTCGCACCTTGTTCTCGTCGCCCAACACGATCGGCGCGAGGCGGGGCGACGAACGGACGGGTTTCGCCGAACTCGTGGCGGGGGGCGAGGACTCGGCAGCGAGCTCGACGACCGGGCCGTCGCCGGTGTCCTTGGCTCGACGCCTCAGACGCGACAGCGTCGCACCCGCGATCGCCATCGCCGAGGTCGTCGGAGCGCCTCTGCGACGACCGTTCGCGCCCGTGGCATCCGTCTCCGTCTTGGGCAGCACGTCGAGGCTCATGACGGGCAGCACGATCTCGTCGCGGCTGGTCGTGTCGTCGACCGTGACCTCGCGCTGCGGTGAGGTGACGCGCAGGTCGAGGGCGGCGTCGCGCGCGATGGGGCGGAGGTCGATCGCGGTGATGCTCACGTCGCGACGCTCGTCGAGGCGCGCGAGAGCCAGGAGGTCTTCGACGAGGGCACCCATGCGGATCGCCTCCTTCTCGATCCGCTCCATCGACTGGGCGACATCCTCGTCGGAGCGGATGGCACCCATCCGGTAGAGCTCGGCGTAGCCGCGCATCGTGACCAGGGGAGTGCGCAGCTCGTGGCTCGCGTCGCCGATGAACCGGCGCATCTGCCGGACGGTGGCATCCCGCTGTCCGAGCGCTCCGTCGATGCGCGCGAGCATGGCGTTGATCGCCGTCTTGAGGCGACCGACCTCGGTGTCGGGGACGATGTCGGTGAGACGCTGACTGAAATCGCCGGCGGCGATGTCCATCGCGGTGGTCTCGACCTGATTCAGACTCCGGAACGTGAGGGTCACGAGCCAGCGGGTCAGCAGCGCGCTCGCGATGAGGATGAGCAGAGCGACGAAGCCGTAGATGCCGACGTAGGCCGCGACGATCCGATCCGTCGGTCCGAGCGGCTGGATCACCATCTGGGTGTAAGAGCCGCTGTTGGGTACTTCGAAAAGACCCACGCGCGCGATGAAGTGCTGCCCCGTGACCGGGTCATCCAGGTCGATGCGCTTGTCGAGCTGCGTGTAGGTCTGCGGCGTCGTGAACGTGTCGGGCAGTTGCGGCGTGGACTTCGTCGACGTGCCGTTGAAGAAGGCCTCGCGCTGGCCCTCGGCGTTGTAGACGACGACCATCGACCCGATCTGCGGGGCGTTCTCGACCGGCGTGAACACCATCCGACCGTCTTGGTTGGTCGTCGTGAAGATGGTGTTCGCGATGTTGCCCGCGGCCTGCTGTGCCAGCTGCTCGTCGAGGTTGTTCACGAGCGTGGTGCGCAGGAAGACCATCGTGCCGATGCCGGCGGCGAACAGCCCGACCGCGAGGAGCGTGACAGTGACGCCGGTGACCTTGGCCCGCAGGCTCAGTCGGCGCCACCAGCGCGTCACGGCATCGTCGGAGTGCAGGAGGAGTCTCCGCTCAGACGGTCTTGCCCGACTTCAGCATGTAGCCGAAGCCGCGCTTGGTCTGGATGAGCGGCTCCGAGGAGTGCGGGTCGATCTTGCGGCGGAGGTAGGAGATGTAGCTCTCGACGATGCCGGCGTCGCCGTTGAAGTCGTACTCCCAGACGTGGTCGAGGATCTGCGCCTTCGACAGCACACGGTTGGGGTTGAGCATGAGATATCGCAGGAGCTTGAACTCCGTGGGGCTGAGGTCGATCGAGACGTCGCCGACGCTGACGTCGTGCGTGTCCTGGTCCATCGTCAGCTCGCCCGTGCGGATGATCGACTCTTCGTCGGCCTGCATCGTGCGGCGGAGGATCGCCTGGATGCGCGCGACGATCTCGTCGAGGCTGAACGGCTTGGTGACGTAGTCGTCGCCGCCGGCGTTCAGTCCCATGATCTTGTCTTCGGTCTCGTCCTTGGCCGTGAGGAAGAGGATCGGGGCGGTGTATCCGGCGCCACGGAGACGTTTGGTGACGCTGAACCCGTTCATGTCCGGCAGCATCACGTCGAGCACGATGAGGTCGGGTTCTTCTTCGAGTACGGCCGAGATCGTCTGCGCGCCGTTGGCCACGGCTCGCACCTGGAAACCGGCGAAGCGCAGGCTCGTGATGAGCAGATCGCGGATGTTCGGTTCGTCGTCCACGACGAGGATGCGAGGAGCTGTCATGCCCTCATTATCGTGACTGCACCCAGCAAAGTGCTGGATATGGAACGGAAAGCCGCACCCTGGTATGTCTCAGGCAGCCGCGGCGTCGATCCCGTCGGCATCCAGAATCGTGTACGCGTACCCCTGTTCGGCGAGGAATCGCTGGCGGTTCTGCGCGAAATCCTGGTCGACCGTGTCGCGCGCGATGAGCGTGTAGAAGCTCGCCGTGTGGTTCGACTGCTTCGGTCGCAGCAGGCGCCCGAGGCGCTGCGCCTCTTCTTGACGCGACCCGAAGGATCCCGAGACCTGGATGGCGACCGACGCCTCGGGCAGGTCGACCGAGAAATTCGCGACCTTCGACACGATGAGGAGCGAGATCTCTCCCACGCGGAAGGCCTGGAACAGCTCTTCGCGCTCCGCCACGGGGGTCGCCCCCGTGATCTTCGGCGCGTCGAGGGCCTCGGACAGCTCATCGATCTGGTCGAGGTACTGACCGATGACGAGGATGCGCTCGTCGGGGTGGCGCTCGACGAGCCGGCGCACGACGTCGATCTTCGCGGGAGCCGTCGCGGCCAGCCGGTAACGGTCTTCGTCGGCCGCGGCGGCGTATTCTAGCCGCTCGCCGGCGGGCAGGTCGATGCGCACCTCGTAGCACGCGGCCGGCGAGATGAAGCCCTGCGCCTCGATCTCTTTCCACGGCGCGTCGAACCGCTTGGGGCCGATCAGGCTGAAGACGTCGCCCTCGCGTCCGTCCTCGCGCACGAGCGTGGCGGTCAGCCCCAGGCGCCGCCGCGCCTGCAGGTCGGCGGTGAGCTTGAAGACGGGAGCGGGGAGGAGGTGCACCTCGTCGTAGAGGACCAGACCCCAGTCGAGCGCGTCGAGCAGGGCGAGGTGGGCGTATTCTCCCTTCCGCTTCGCGGTGAGGATCTGGTACGTCGCGATCGTGACGGGCTTGATCTCTTTGACCTGGCCCGAGTACTCGCCGATCTCTTCGGGGGTGAGCGTCGTGCGGCGGAGCAGCTCGTCGCGCCACTGCCGGGCGCTCACGGTGTTCGTCACCAGGATGAGGGTCGTCGTGCGGGTGTCGGCCATGGCGCCCGCTCCGACGAGGGTCTTGCCCGCCCCGCAGGGGAGCACCACGACACCCGAACCGCCCTCGGAGAACGAGTCGACGGCTTGCCGCTGGTACGGGCGCAGGCTCCACCCGTCCTCGGCGAGATCGATCGGGTGCGGGGTGCCCGGTGTGTAGCCGGCGAGATCTTCGGCGGGCCAGCCGATCTTGAGGAGCTCCTGCTTGATGTGGCCTCGCGCCCACGCGTCGATCAGGTAGGTGTCGGGCGTGGGGTGCCCGATGAGCAGGGGTGAGATGCGCTTGTTGCGTGAAACCTCGCCGAGCACCGCCGGGTCGGTCGAGCGGAGGACGAGCTCGTTCTCGTCGTTGCGTTCGATGACCAGGCGTCCGTAGCGGTTGACGGTCTCGCGGATGTCGGTGCTCACCGAAGCCGGGACCGGGAAGCGCGACCAGCGGTCGAGCGTCTCGAGCATCGCGTCGGCGTCGTGGCCGGCCGCCCGCGCGTTCCAGAGCCCTAGCCGGGTGATCCGATAGGTGTGGATGTGCTCGGGTGCGCGCTCGAGCTCGGCGAAGACCGCGAGCTCATGCCGCGCCGTCTCCGCCTCGGGGTGTGCGACCTCGAGGAGGACGGTGCGGTCGCTCTGCACGATCAAGGGGCCGTCAGCCATAGCGTTCGAGTCTACCGGGGTCGCGGCGGTCGAGCTTCACGCGGCGTCACTCGACGGGTGCGATCCCGTCGATGTGCGAGAGCGGGAGCGTGCGCTCGACGTCGGCGCCCCGGTCACGGCCGCGGAGACGGCCGCCTCCCAGTCCCGTCGCCTCCAGACGGAACACGCGCGTCGAACCGTCGGGCAGGCGAACGGTCACGTCGATGATCGCGCGGGCACGCACCGCCTGGTCGAGTTCGCGTTCGAGCCAGGCGGCATCCGAGTCCTCACCGCCAGCGCGTACGCGCCCGATGAGCGGCGCGTAGGTCTCGAGGGGATCCGTCGACGGGGTGTCGGCGGCCAGCCGGGCGCGCTCCAGCGTCCTCGGGGCGCCGGACTCGTCGACGGCGACGGCGGGGTAGTGCGCGTCGGTCAGCGCCCAGAAGACGACGTCGGCGGCGACGTGCGATTCGAGGGCCTCGTCGACGCGGGACAGGGCGACGGATCGCAGGGACTGGTCGACCTCCATCGCCTGGAGGAGAGTCGGGTCGGTCGTCGTGACCCGCGTCAGTCGCGTCTCCGGGTCGCTCGAGACGCGGACGCGACCGTGCTGCGCCGAGGTCCGCTCGATCACGTAGGCCAGGGGCTGCGGCAGCCCGGTGAGCGACAGGTCGGTGAGGAAGTCGCGCAGGGACTCGGCCGTCTCGCCACCGGTGATGGCTGCGCCGATCGTCGCGGCGCTGAACCGGTAGCTCGACGCCTGTGCCCGGGATTCTCGCGTCGCCATGCTCCGCAGACGCACATCGAGGTGCGGAGCGAGCGGACCCGGGGCGATGGCCGTGAGGTCGTTCTGGAGGTACACGCGGTCGACCTCGGGCGGAAGGAGGTCGCGGAGGGCGGAGACGTCGACCTCGTCGCCCGCCGCGAGTCCGGAACTCCAGGGAGGAGTCTGGTCGGCGGCGTCGATGAGGCCCCATGCCGAGAAACGCTCTCGCCACAGCGCCGCCCGCTCCGCGCCGGACGGGTCGAAGGGCAGTGCGTCGGGCCAGCTCGCGCTCGGGATCCAGCCGCCCTCGGCTGTGCGATACGCCCGGGGCAGGACGTCGCGCAGGGTCTTCGCGGTCTCCTGCCATCGATCGAGGGTGGGTAGGCGCAACCACGCCTTGCCGGCGGGGGTGACCAGCCACGCGCGGCCCGTGCTGCCCAACAGACCGACGGATGCCGCGATCCCGACGAGCAGATCCGCTTCCTCGGGTGTCTCCACGGCTCCCGCATCCACGAGGCGCCGCCGCTCGGTGGCGCCGAGCGATCCCGAGCCGATGCGTCCGAGCGGTGCGTCGAGAGTCAGGAGGAGGACGTCGGCCAGGGCCGCGGCGTTGGTGAACGCGGCTTCGGCGGCGGCATCGGATGCCGCGGCTCGGCCGGGGCGGGAAGGCTCGGCATCCGGGATCCCGTCGGGGAACATCTCGCCGACGATCGCGGCGACCGCTGCGTAGGCGACGCCGTCGTCGCGCACGAGAGCTCGCGCGACGAGCGCGGCGCGCACGTCGGTGAGTACGGGCGATCCGGTCGAGACGGCCGCGACGAGGGCTTCGGCCTCGGTCCGCGTCAACGGGGGGAGTGCGCGGGAGATCGAGGGGGGATCGAGCAGCGCATCCGCCGCGTCGAAGGTGTCGCGCCACGTCGCCGAGGGTGAGACGTCGCGCTCGAGAAAGAGCTGAGCGAGGTCTTCGTCGGCCCGTGCGCTCAACGAGACCGCCAGTGCGCGTTGGTCGGAGGTCTCGGGCACGGTCAACGCCCCTTGTTCGCGCGTGCCCTTCGCACGAAGCTCATGATGAGCACGGCCACCAGGCACGCGAACGCGACCGGGGGTGCGATGTAGAGCAGAACGCCCACCGTCGGCCAGATGCCGGTGCTCATGTCGGCCTTGGCCGTCGACGCGATGATGATCGCGAAGAAGCTCGCGACGGACAGGATGAGCAGTCCGAGCGACATGAACGCCAGGATGCGATCGACACGGCGGATCGGGACATCGCCGTCGGGGGTGCGTGTGCTCATCGCCCCTCAGCCTACTGCCTGGCACGCGTGGCGTAGGCTGAAGGGCCGGGATCCGTTCGGGTCCCGGGTTCCACCGCGCGTTCGCGCATGTCTTTCAGCGAGGTTTCCATGCCCACCGGCAAGGTCAGGTTCTACGACGAAGAGAAGGGCTTCGGCTTCATCGCCACCGATGACGGCCAGGACGTGTTCCTGCACGCCACCGCCCTGCCCGCCGGAACCCCCGCGCCCAAGGCCGGCACGCGCCTCGAGTTCGGCGTCGCCGACGGCAAGCGTGGTCTGCAGGCTCTGTCGGTGCGCGTCCTCGAGGCACCCGTGAGCATGGCGAAGCGCTCGCGCAAGCCCGCCGATGACATGGCGATCATCGTCGAGGACCTCGTCAAGCTCCTGGACGGCATCGGCGGCGATCTGCGTCGTGGCCGGTACCCGAGCGGTGCGCACGCCAGCAAGATCGCCGCGGTACTGCGCAAGGTCGCCGATGACTTCGAAGCCTGAGCAGCCGGTCGACGACCGACTGCTTCACGCCCACGACCTCGCGCTGAGCGCGCTGCACGAGATCACCCCCGCCGACACGGTGGGGCCGCCCGCCGACTACATCGTCGAGAACGACGGCGTCGTCTCGCTGCGGTTCCACACGCGCCTGCTCGGGTACCCCGGGTGGTACTGGACCGTGAGCGTGGCCGTCGTCGACGACGCCGAGCCGACGGTCCTCGAGGCGGAGCTGATGCCCGGCGAGGGCGCGCTCCTGGCACCCGAGTGGGTTCCCTGGGCGACGCGCCTGGCGGATTACCAGGCGGCGCAGGTCGCCGCGGCGGAGAGCGGCGAGTCGGATGACGACGTCGACGATGACGATGTTGATGATGACGATCTCGACGGCGAAGACGACGACGCCGAAGACGACGACGAGTCGGAGGACGAGCCGAAGGCGCGGTTCCACGCCGGAGACCTCGACGGTGTCGACATCGATGAGTTCGACGAGTCGGGTGACGCCGAGCCGGAGTCCGAGGACGACTCGGACGACGACGAAGAGGACGACGACGAAGAAGACGGCGACGAAGAAGACGGCGACGAAGAAGACGACGACGAAGACGACGA
>NZ_JARHXC010000209.1:0-3935 GCF_029222405.1 Microbacterium sp. Kw_RZR3
GCGAAACTCCTGAAAAGTCACGGCCCGTGAGGCTCGGCCCGCAGAAGTCCGCGGGCCTGCGCGCACCGCCGGTCGATCTCTCAGGAGTTTCGCACCGGCCGGGGCGGTGGCAGGGTCGTCGCCGGGCTGTGTGTCTTGAGGGACGGGCGGCCGTGCGCGGCGTGCAGACCTCCTGAGAAGCGGCCCGCGACGGCCCCGCGGCTCGCCAGTTGCCGGTCCACGCCCCGGTTTCTCAGGAGTTTCGCACCGAGGCGCGCCTCGGCGCGATGCGCCGGTCGAGTCAGAGAGAGTCGACCACCTGCGACGCCAGGCCCGCGTATGCCGGCGGGGTGAGAGCGAGCAGGCGCTCCTTCGCCGCATCCCCGATGTCGAGGCCGCGCACGAACTCGGCGAGCTCGGGGGCGCCGACGCGGCGACCGCGGGTGAGGTCCTTCAGCAGCGCATACGGATCGGTGATCTGAGAGCGGCCGGCGGCGATCTCGGCGCGCACCACGGTCTGGATCGCCTCGGCGAGCACCTCCCAGTTCACGTCGAGGTCGGCCAGCAGCACGTCCTCGGCGAGCGAGATCTCGGTGAGGCCGCGCTGCAGGTTGTCGAGCGCGAGCAGCGAGTGGCCGAACGCGACGCCGATGTTGCGTTGCGTCGTCGAGTCGGTCAGGTCGCGCTGCATCCGGCTCGTCACGAGGGTGGATGCCAGGGTGCTGAACAGTCCACCGGCGATCTCGAGGTTCGCCTCGGCGTTCTCGAAGCGGATCGGGTTGATCTTGTGCGGCATCGTCGACGAGCCGGTGGCTCCCGCGACGGGGATCTGCGTGAAGTACCCGAGCGAGATGTAGGTCCAGATGTCGGTGGCGAGGTTGTGCAGGATGCCACCCGCGTGGCGCGCGCGGTCGTAGAGCTCGACCTGCCAGTCGTGCGACTCGATCTGCGTCGTGACGGGGTTGAACCCGAGACCGAGCGACTCGATGAACTCGCGGGTCAGGGCGGGCCAGTCGACGTCGGGCTCGGCGGCGACGTGCGCCGACCAGGTGCCGGTCGCGCCGGAGAACTTCGCGAGGTACTCCCCGGCATCCAGCTGACGGATGACGCGCTCGAGGCGCCACGCGAACACGCCGATCTCTTTGCCCATCGTCGTGGGCGTCGCGGGCTGGCCGTGCGTGCGCGAGAGCATCGCCGCGTCGCGGTGCTGCACGGCGAGCTCAGCCAGTGCTGAGGTGACGGAGCGGAGCTTGGGCAGCCACACACGCTCGACGGCCCGCTTCACGGTCAGGGCGTAGGCGGTGGAGTTGATGTCTTCGCTCGTGCACGCGAAGTGCGTGAGCTCGGCCAGGGCGGTGAGTCCGAGGCTGTCGAGGCGGTCGCGCACGAGGTACTCGACGGCCTTGACGTCGTGGCGCGTCACCGCCTCTTTCTCTTTGAGCCAGGCGATCTCGTCGGCGCCGAACTCCTCGTACAGGGCACGGAGCTTCGCCCGGTCGGCGTCGGACACCGGCGAGGTACCGAACAGCGAACGGTCGGTGAGGGCCAGGAGCCACTCGACCTCGACCTCGACGCGGGCGCGGTTCAGGCCCGCCTCCGACAGATAGTCGCCGATTTCTGCGACGGTGCCGAAGTACCGGCCGTCGAGCGGGCTGAGGGGCTGCGGAGGCAGAGCGGACACGGGTCTCCCGGGGGTCGCGCGAAGGGGTCAGCCCGCGGAACGGATGGCGGGCTCGAGCTGCCGGAACAGGGCGCGGCAGGCACTCTCGATCATACCGAGCACCTCGTCGAACATCGGGGGGCCGGCGTAGTACGGGTCGGGGACGTCGAGGGTCTCGGCATCCGGAACGAACGACTGCAGCAGGGCGATCTTGTCGGCGGCGTCGTCGTCGCGGGCCCAGCCGCGCAGGACGCGTTCGTGGCTGCGGTCGAGCGCGACGACCAGGTCGTTGCGCTCGAAATCGGCGTACTGGAACTGCCGCGCGCGATGCGCCGCGCCGTCGTACCCCAGACGCTCCAGAGCTGCGAGGGTGCGGTGGTCGGCGCGTTCGCCGACGTGCCAGTCGCCGGTACCGGCCGACGACGAGGCGACACGCGGGCCGAGGCCCGAGGAATCGGCGAGATGACGGAAGACCACATCGGCCATGGGGGAGCGACAGATGTTGCCGCTGCACACGAACACGACGCGGAAGGGCGCGTCGGCACTCGCGGTCATCCCTCCATCATGGCGCTGAAGCGCCGCGACCGCACGCGCCGATTCCTCCGGGGGAGGCTGAGCTCGTCGAAGCCTCCGGGGGATTCGCGTCCCGGTCCCTTCGACGGGCTCAGGGACCTCGGCGGTGCGAGGCGGACTCACCGCGTCAGCGTCGTGAACGTTCGTCTCGACGCGGACGCAGGATGCCGCCGAGCACGGCGTTGATGATGCCGATCAGCAGTGCCGCCACGACCGTCAACCAGAACTCGCCCGTGCGCAGACCCCAGTTCCAGTTCGCGGTGATGACGGCGGTCAGCCACAGCAGGAAGCCGTTGATCACGAGCGAGATGAGCCCGAGCGTGAGGATGTACAGCGGGATCGCGACGATCTTGACGACGGTCCCGACGATCGTGTTCACCAGGGCGAAGATGAGCCCCACGAGCAGCAGGGTGAGGGCGACCTGCAGCCACTCTCCGGGCGCGAAGGGGATCAGCCGCACCTGCAGGGCGGGCAGCAGCGTGACGATCCAGATGGCGAAGGCGTTGACGGCGACGCGGACGACGAAGCGCATGCCCCCACCCTGGCACAGGGCGTCACCTCTCGTCAGGGGCTTGCGGCGGATGCCACGGGGGACTGACGCGCGACAGGCCCCCGCGATTAGGCTCGCGGGGTGAGTGAAGAGCCGGTCCTCCCCCGAATCCGCCCCGAGATCGCCGCCCTGCCCGCGTACCGTCAGGGCCGTCAGGCCAGCGCCGACGCGTTCAAGCTGTCGAGCAACGAGAACCCCTTCGACCCGCTCCCCGGTGTTCTCGAGGCCATCCAGGGGGCGTCCGGCATCAACCGGTATCCGGATGCCACGGCCGCCCGCCTCCGCGAACGTCTCGCCGCGCGCCACGGCGTCTCGCCCGACGACGTGCACATCGGTGCCGGTAGCGTGTCTCTGCTCGCGCAGCTGCTTCTCGCGACCTCGGGACCGGGCGACGAGGTCGTTTACGCCTGGCGCTCGTTCGAGGCCTACCCCTCGCTCGTCGCCGTCGCCGGAGCCACGAGCGTGCAGGTGCCCTTGACCGAGGACTTCCGCCACGACCTGCCCGCGATGGCCGCGGCCATCACCGAGCGCACGCGCCTGGTCATCGTGTGCAGCCCGAACAACCCCACGGGCCCCACCGTCACCCACGACGACTTCGCCGCGTTCGTCGAGGCCGTGCCCGCCGATGTGCTGATCGTGCTCGACGAGGCGTACGCCGAGTTCGTGACCGACCCCTCCTCGGTCGAGGGCGACCGCGTGCGCGCGATCATCGCCCGACCGAACATCGTCGTGCTCCGCACCTTCAGCAAGGCCTACGGTCTGGCGGGCCTCCGCGTCGGCTACGCGATCGGGCACACGCGGGTTCTCGACGCCGCGCGCAGCACCGCGATCCCGCTGTCGGTCACGGCCGCGGCCGAAGAGGCCGCGCTCGCGAGCCTCGCCGCCGAGTCCGAGCTCCTGGAGCGCGTCCGCGTCATCGCCGAGCGCCGCGACCGTCTCGTCGCCCGCCTCCGCGATGCCGGGTGGCCGGTGCCCGACGCCCAGGGCAACTTCGTGTGGCTCCCCGCGGGAGACCGCGCGCTCGAGGTCGCCACGGCGTTCGAGGAGGCCGGTCTCGTGGTGCGTCCCTTCGCCGGCGACGGCGTGCGGATCTCGATCGGCGAAGAGGAGTCGCTCGACCGCATCGTCGAGGTGGCAGCCGCCACGGCTCCGCGCTGACCCCCCGGCGGCACA
>NZ_JARHXC010000020.1:0-1816 GCF_029222405.1 Microbacterium sp. Kw_RZR3
ACGAGTGCCTCGCCGATGGCCTCCGCTTCGTCGCCCCCGGGCCGATCGACGGACGCCGCAAGCATCGTCAGCGAGCGAAGTTGCGCCGAGTCCGGCAGCTCCACCGCCGTGAGCCCGGCGAACGTGTGTCCGGTGCTCGTGAGTGTGCGGCGGGGGAGCTGCAGCACGACCTCGCTCATCGTTCCCGGGAACGCCAGCACGTAGGGGGAGGCGGCGTCGTACATCACCGCCGAACCGCTCCCGAGGACGGCCGTGCGCTCATGCTGGCGGATCGATCCGCGCCCGCGGCGGTGCAGAGAGATGAGGACGTCGTCACGCGGTTGGCGTCGAATGAGATCGACGTCGCGAAACACGGTCGATGCCTCGCTCACCACTCGCGTGACCGTCACCGCGGGTCCGAGCCGGACCTGCGAGAGGCTGGCGCGGAACGCGGATGCCGCCGTGTGCACCCGCAAGGGAACGAACGCTCCACTGCACGCGCGCGTCCACTCCGTGACGGAGGAGACGGCCACAGGCGACATGCGGGGATGCTACGCCTCCCGCTGTCGCCGCGGGCACCGGTTTGCGCCGTCGCCGGACATCGTGCGCGGATCGCCGGATGTCGCCCGAGCATCCGCTGACCGGTGCGCGTAACGCCGGTCGACGTGCGCGTGAGGTCGGGGGCGCGAACGCCGCTCGCTCCTAGCGTGTGGGCACCGCGGGGCATCCGACCCCGCTCACCCGAAGGAGCCGCTATGCCCGACTATCGCAAGAGCTTCCGCGCCGCCGCCGTCCAGGCCGAACCCGTCTGGAATGACGTCGACGGAGGTATCGACAAGCTGGAGTCCTACGCCCGCGACGCCTCTGACGGCGGGGCCGAGATCGTCGCTTTCCCGGAGGTGTGGATCCCCGGCTACCCGTGGTTCCTGTGGCTGGATTCGGTCGCCTGGCAGTCGCAGTTCGTCGTTCCCTACGCGGCCAACTCGATCGAGATCGGCAGCCCGGAGTGGCAGCGGCTCGAGGGCATCGCCCGTTCGATCGGCATCTCTCTCTCGTTCGGCTTCAGCGAGCGCGCGGGCGGTTCGCTGTACATGGGGCAGGCGGTGATCGGAGCCGACGGACGCACACTCAGCACGCGCCGCAAGCTCAAGCCGACGCACGTCGAACGTACGCAGTTCGGCGACGGCGACGGCTCCGACGTCGTGGTGGTCGACACCCCGGTCGGTCGCGTCGGATCGCTCAACTGCTGGGAGCACCTGCAGCCGTTGACCAAGTACGCGATGTTCTCGCAGGACGAGCAACTGCACGTCGCGGCATGGCCGAGCTTCTCGATCTTCGGCGGCGCGGTCAACGCCCTCGGGCCCGAGGTGAACGTCGGCGCGTCACGGCAGTACGCCGTCGAGGGGCAGACGTTCGTGCTCGCTCCCTGCGCGACGGTCGGGCCCGCCGCCCAGGAGCTGTTCGCCGACTCCGAGGCCAAGCGCGCCATGCTGCCGCTCGGCGGCGGCTACGCTCGCATCTTCGGCCCCGACGGCAGCTCGCTCGCCGACCCTCTCGCCCCCGACGAGGAGGGCATCCTCTTCGCCGACATCGACTACTCCGCCATCCTGGCCGCCAAGAACGCCGCCGACCCGGTGGGGCACTACTCCCGGCCCGACGTCTTCACCCTGCACCACCGCGACATGGGCCGGTTGCCCAAGGTGACGGCATCCGGTGCCGATGTCCCGCCGGCCGCCGTAGTCGAAGCCGATGAGCTCGTCGCTGCCGATACGGCGCGATGACGCTCCGCGCTGTCTGACGCCTCGGCTCGGGTCGACGCGCTGACGACCCGGCGAGC